>NZ_JBYSYC010000060.1:0-42190 GCF_058782875.1 Cupriavidus sp. FW305-F7
AAACGGATGGCGGATCTCAGCCCAACCCAAATGCTCGTTGAGCGCTTGTGCAGTTCGCGCTGACCGTCCCGACGGTGGTGGACAGGCTGATCCAGCAGGCGCTGCTGCAAGTTCTTCAACCGATCTACGAACCGGGGTTCTCCGAGTCGAGCTACGGCTTCAGGCCTGGGCGCAGCGCTCAGCAGGCGGTCTTGCAGGCACAGCGGTACGTGCAGGAAGGCCGGCGCTGGGTGGTGGACATCGACTTGGAGAAGTTCTTCGACCGGGTCAACCACGACATCCTGATGTCGAAGGTGGCGCGACAAGTGAAGGACCCCCGAGTGCTCAAGCTGATCCGGCGGTATCTGGAAGCGGGGCTGATGCGTGGCGGGGTGGTCGAGGCAAGGAGGCAAGGCACGCCGCAGGGCGGGCCGCTGTCGCCGTTGCTGTCGAACATTCTGCTGACGGATTGGGACCGTGAACTGGAGAAGCGGGGTCTGGCGTTCTGTCGTTACGCGGACGACTGCAACATCTACGTCCGAAGCAAGGTGGCAGGGCAACAGCTATTGGCGCGCATGACAGCGTTCCTCGCGGAACGGCTGAAACTGCAAGTCAACGAGGGCAAGAGCACGTGCGGGCGCCCGTGGGCGCGCAAGTTCCTGGGCTACAGCGTGACAGCACATCGTCAGGCAAAGCTGCGTATTGCACCGGAAAGTCTGCAAAGGCTGACTGGGCGAATCAAGGAGCTGATGCGCAAGGGACGCGGGAGGAGCCTGACTCACACAATAGCGGCGCTGAATCCGGTGCTGCGCGGGTGGATCGGGTACTTCCAGTACACGGAAGCGAAAGGCGTGTTGGAGACGCTGGACGGGTGGCTGAGGCGGCGGCTGCGCCGCCTGATATGGCGGCAGGCCAAGAGCCGCGCTACCCGCACTGTGATGCTGCGTCGGCAGGGCTTAGCGGAGGATCGCGCGTGGCACTCGGCCCGCAATGGGCATGGCCCATGGTGGAATGCCGGGGCTAGCCACATGGGCGCAGCCTTCCCGAAGCGCTACTTCGACGCCATGGGGCTGATCTCGCTGCTGGATGCCCAGCGGCGCTTGCAGTCTCGTTCATGAACCGCCGTATGCGGAACCGCACGTACGGTGGTGTGAGAGGGCTGAGGGGGTGACCCCTCACCCTACTCGATTGCCCAGCCATGGTGCAGCCGGTCGCAGTGGCCCTTGCGCCCCTAGGGTCAATCCTGACTGTTTCTCCTCGTCTCATTTCGATATGATGAATTCATCGATAAATTATCGATGAAATACAAACACGTCACATTCCGGCTTGCCTGCCTAAACTGGTAGCAAATGAGCTACCGGGAATCCCATGAACTGCACCGTCCACCGACTCGCCGAGCAGGCACTGCTGTACAGCGTGGCTCCCCCCGCCTCGCTGGAGGTCCAGCGCCGCATCTGGGCGATGGCTGCCCGGGCCGCGGACTGGCGCGGGGTGGTTGACGTGGTGCCGGGCATGAACAACCTGACCGTGATCTTCGACGGCAGCGCCGACGTGGACGCGCTGGAACGCAACCTGAAGCTCGCGTGGGCCTCCGGCGAGGCGCGCAATGCCACCGGCAAGCTGGTGGAGATCCCGGTGCGCTACGGCGGCGAGCATGGCCCGGACCTGGGCGATGTGGCGGCCCATACCGGGCTGACGCCGCAGGAAGTGGTGCGCCGCCACGCTGCCGGCGAGTACGTCGTCTACTTCCTGGGCTTCCAGCCGGGATTTGCTTATATGGGCGGCCTGGCGCCGGAGCTGGCCACGCCGCGCCGGCGTGAGCCGCGGGTGGCGGTGCCGGCCGGATCGGTCGGCATTGGCGGCGAGCAGACCGGGATCTATCCGGCGGTGCTGCCGGGCGGCTGGCAGCTGATCGGGCGCACCGACGCCGAGCTCTTCGTGGCGGACCGGGATCCGCCGTCCCTGTTTGCGCCCGGCGATACCGTGCGCTTTGTTGCCGAGGAAGTCATCGCGTGATCGAAATCATTCGTCCCGGCGCGCTCGCCTCGGTGCAGGACCTGGGCCGTACCGGCTTTCGCCGTTTTGGCGTCGGCCGTTGCGGGGCGATGGACATGCTGGCGGTGGAAGTCGGCAACCGCCTGCTCGGCAATGCGCCGGGCTGCGCCGCCATTGAATTCACGTTGGGCCGCGCCGCGCTGCGCTTCCATGCCGATATGCGCGTGGCGCTGGCCGGTGCCGAATGCGGCGCCAACCTGGACGGCGTGCCGGTGTGGTCGTGGCATGCCTTTGACGTGCACAAGGGCGAGACGCTGACGCTGCCGTCGACGCGCGGCGGCACGCGCGTGTACCTGTGCGTGGCGGGCGGCATCGACGTCGAGCCGGTGATGGGCTCGCGCAGCACCGACCTGAAGTCAGGCTTCGGCGGGCTGGGCGGGCGCGCGCTGCAGGAAGGCGACCGCCTGCCGGCGGGACGCCCGGGGCTGGTGGCCGAGACCGACTGGATCGGCGTGCAGGCGCCGGCGTGGGCGCTGCCCGCCAGCATCGAGGGCAAGGCCACGCCGGTCCGGATGCTGCCGGGGCCTGAATATGAGGACTTCGACGCGGCATCGCAGGCCGCGCTGTGGCAGGCCGACTGGACCGTCACGCCCAACAGCAACCGCATGGGGCTGCGCCTGAATGGGCCCGCGCTGGCGCGGCGCGCCGAGCGCAGCGCCGACCTGCTGTCGCATGGCGTGGTGCCGGGCGTGATGCAGGTGCCGCCGGGCGGCCAGCCGATCGCGCTGATGGCCGATGCGCAAACCACTGGCGGCTACCCCAAGATCGGCGTGGTGATCGGCGCGGACCTGTGGCGGCTGGCGCAGGTGCCGCTGGGTGCGCCGGTGCGTTTCGTGCAGGTGACGCTGGCGCAGGCAGAGGCGGCGCAGGCCGAGCTGGAGCGCTACCTGCGCCAGATCGACCAGGCGCTGCGGTGGCAGGGCGATGGCATGCCCATCGGCGCGCGGCGGCGCGCACACACGCGCGTGGCCGCATAGGCGCGCACGCGCGATAGCAATCGGGCGACGCAATGCGCCGCACAGGAGAATGGCAATGCATATCGATTTGAACGCCGACCTTGGCGAAGGCTGTGACAACGACGAGGCGCTGCTGGCGCTGATCAGTTCGGCCAATATCGCATGCGGCTGGCACGCGGGGGACGCGGCTACCATGGTGCGGACGGTGAAGTGGGCGCTGGAGCGCGGCGTGGCGATCGGGGCGCACCCGAGCTACCCCGACCGCGAGAACTTCGGCCGCACCGAGATGCAGCGCGACCCGGAACACGTCTACGCCGACGTGCTGTACCAGATCGGCGCGCTCGACGCGATCGTGCGCGCGCAGGGCGGCGAGCTGCATCACGTCAAGCCGCATGGCGCGCTGTACAACCAGGCCGTGCGCGATCCGGCGCTGGCCCGCGCGATCGTGCGCGCGGTGCGCGACGTCGATGCTGACCTGGTGTTCTTCGGCCTGGCCGGCAGCCAGATGATCGATATCGCCAAGGAGGCCGGCCTGCGCGTCAAGCAGGAGGTCTTTGCCGACCGCGGCTACAACCCCGACGGCACGCTGGTCAAGCGCGGCACGCCGGGCGCGCTGCATGAGGACGAGGAAGTCGCCCTGAACCAGACCCTGACCATGGTGCGCGAGAAACGCGTGCGCGCCATCGACGGCTCCTGGGTACCGATTCAAGCCGAAACCGTGTGTCTGCACGGCGACGGCGCCCACGCGCTGGCCTTTGCGCGCCGCATCCGGGAACGGCTGGGCGCGGAAGGCATCGCGGTCCGCGCCGGCGACTGAGCACTCCGTCTCAACCGCCAGCATCCACTGCGGCCGGCCCCGTCGTGCGGTAAGACGGCTGCCGTCCGCTCGCCTCCATCACACTCGTTTGGTGTCTCTTATGGAACAGGCAGTCAATCTCTGGCCCCTTGTCGGGGTCGGCGTCATCATCATCGGCTTCGTGCTGCGCTTCAATCCCATGCTGGTGGTGGTGCTCGCCGCGCTGGCCACGGGGCTGGCCGCGCCGATGCCGCTGATGCAGATCTTCTCGGCGATCGGTACCGCCTTCGTCAAGGCGCGCAACCTGCCGCTGATCATCCTGTTGCCACTGGCCGTGATCGGCCTGCTGGAGCGGCACGGGCTGCGCGAGCATGCGCAGGCATGGATTGCGCGCATCGCGTCGGCCACGGTTGGCCGCCTGCTGATCGTCTACCTGGGCGTGCGCGAGCTGACCGCCGCGATCGGCCTGACCAGCCTGGGCGGGCACCCGCAGATGGTGCGCCCGCTGCTGGCGCCGATGGCCGAGGGCGCGGCCGAGAACCGCTTCGGCCACCTGCCCGAGCCGGTGCGCCAGCGCATCCTGGCGTTCTGCGCCGCCACCGACAATGTCGGCCTGTTCTTTGGCGAGGACATCTTCGTGGCCTTCGGCGCGATCGCGCTGATGCACACCTTCCTGCTGTCGTCGAACATCGACGTGGAGCCGCTGCGTATTGCCGTGTGGGGCATCCCCACCGCGATCTGCGCTTTCCTGATCCACGCCGTGCGCCTGAAGCGCCTGGACCGCTGGCTCGAGCGCGAGCTGGGCGGCAAGGCCGCCGCGGCCGCCGTGCCTGCCAAGAGCGCCGAGTAAGGAGCGCGCCATGATCATTTCCATCGAATATCTCTACTGGCTCGCCGGCCTGGTGCTGGCGATCACCGCGCTGATGACCTTCGCCGACCGCGAGCATCCGCGCCGCCTCAGCACCGGCCTGTTCTGGCTGCTGTACGCGATCGTATTCCTGATTGGCGACCGGCTGCCGCCGGCCGCGGTCGGCATCGGCGCGGTGGTGATGGCGCTGATTGCGGGCTTTGGCGGCGTCGGCCAC
This sequence comes from Cupriavidus sp. FW305-F7, assembly GCF_058782875.1. NCBI lineage: Bacteria > Pseudomonadati > Pseudomonadota > Betaproteobacteria > Burkholderiales > Burkholderiaceae > Cupriavidus > Cupriavidus sp. FW305-F7. The sequence goes on from NZ_JBYSYC010000060.1 coordinate 4,872, forward strand.
GGCAAGCACCACAGCCTGCCCGAGGAAGAGCGCCGCGCCAGCGCGCGCCGCCTGGGCAACAAGCTGTTCATCCCGGCGTTGCTGATCCCGCTGGTGACCGTGATCGGCACCATGCTGTTCAAGAACGTCAAGATCGCCGGCCTGCCGCTGCTCGATCCCAAGAACGTGACCTTTGTCTCGCTGGGGATCGGCTGCCTGATCTCGCTGGCGGTGGTGTGCTGGCTCACGCGCGACACCGTGGCGCAGGGCCTGCGCGAGTCGCGCCGGCTGACCGAGTCGCTGGGCTGGGCACTGGTGTTGCCGCAGATGCTGGCGATGCTGGGCCTGGTGTTCGCCGACGCGGGCGTGGGCAAGGCCGTGGCGCACCTGTCCACCGCCTATATCAACATGGACTACAAGCTGGTGGCGGTGGCGGTCTACTGCGTGGGCATGGCGCTGTTCACGGTGATCATGGGCAATGGCTTCGCGGCCTTCCCGGTGATGACCGGCGGCGTGGGCGTGCCGATCCTGGTCGGCATGTTCGGCGGCAACCCGGCGGTGATGGCGGCGATCGGCATGTTCTCGGGCTATTGCGGCACGCTGATGACGCCGATGGCGGCCAACTTCAATATCGTGCCGGCGGCGCTGCTGGAACTCGACGACAAGAACGCCGTGATCCGCGCGCAGGTGCCGACCGCGCTGGCGATCCTGGTGGCCAATATCGCGCTGCTGTACTTCCTGATGTAACCGCGGAGCCCCGCCATGCGTACTGTGCTGCTGACCGGCTTCGAGCCGTTTGAGAATGAACCGATCAATCCCTCATGGGAGGCCGTGCGCGCGCTCGACGGCGAGCGCGTGGGCGACGCCGTGATCGTGGCGCGGCAGCTGCCGTGCGTGTTCGGCGCGGCGATCGACACCATCGGCGAGCTGGTCGACGTGCTGCGGCCCGCGCTGGTGATCGCCGTGGGCCAGGCCGGCGGGCGCGCCGAGATGTCGGTGGAGCGCGTGGCGATCAATGTCGACGATGCGCGCATTGCCGACAACGCCGGCGCCCAGCCGATCGATACCGCCATCGTCGCAGGCGGCCCGGCCGCCTACTTTGCCACGCTGCCGATCAAGGCGATGGTGCGCGACATGCGCGCGGCGGGGGTGCCGGCCTCGGTTTCGCAGACCGCCGGCACCTTCGTCTGCAACCATGTCTTCTACGGGCTGATGCACCGGCTGGCGCAGCAGCCGGATGGCGACGTGCGCGGTGGCTTCATCCACATCCCCTACCTGCCCGAGCAGGCGGCGCGCCATCCGGGCCAGCCCAGCCTGGCGCAGGAAACGCTGGTGAAGGGATTGCGCGCGGCGGTGGCGACGGCGCTGTCGACCCGCGCCGATGTGCGCGAGCAAGGCGGCCAACTGCACTAGGCCCGCCAGCGCTATTCCTGGGTACCGGCCGCGGCCGCCTCACGGCGCGCCGCGGCCTTTTTCCTGGCGTGGCGGCGCAGGCTGACCTGTTCGAAGCGCCAGATCACATAGCAGAACGCCAGGAACGGCCACAGCCAGCCCAGCCATTGCGCCAGGCTGTTGAAGTGGATAAAGCGGCCCATGCGCCAGCCTTGCTCCGAGATCCACGCATAGGGGTTGGATGGCAGCACATTGGTCAGCACCACCAGCACGATCAGCGCCACCATCGCCAGCACCGCGCGCAGCCAGCGTGGCAGGTACAGCAGCAGCGCCAGCACCAGCGAGCTGGTCAGCAAGGCAAAGCGCCCGCCTTCGGACAGCCAGACAAAGGCGCTCTCGGACGGAAACTGCAGTTCGGCAGCAGTGGCCTTGAGCAGCAGCGCCGCCGCCAGCAGGCCGGCCAGGATGCGCAGCATCGGCGCGCTGCGGCGCATCGCGATCGAGGCAAACAGGCCCGTGCCGACCCAGCTGCTGGCGGTCACCAGCGATTCCAGCAACTGCTGGCTCTGCATGTCCTCGGGCCGCAAGCCGATATGGTCCTGCCAGGCCTCCAGCTGCGGGAACACCATCTGCAGCACCTGCATCGGCCAGGATTCCGGGTCGGTCAGCCATTCGCGCACGATGCCGCCCATGCCGAACAGGTGCTCTTGCGGAAACACCTGCGCAAACGGCCACAGCAGCAGCAGGATGATGGCAAAGCTGGCGTGGGGCTCGAACCACGCATGGCGCAGGCGCGTCAGGCGCCCGTCGTCGATCAGTGCCCGGGTGAACGGCGCCACCACCGCGCCGCCCAGCAGCGCACCCAGCGCATTGGTGATCAGGTCGATATTGGAGGAGATGCGGCTTGGCAGCCAGGTCTGGAAGGCCTCCATGCAGGCCGACAGCAGCGCCCCGGCCACCAGTGCCACCAGCGTGGCGCGCCCGCCCGACATGCGCGGATGCAGCGACAGCACCACCAGCGCGCCGAACGGGAAGTATCCCAGCACATTGGTCAGCAGGTCGAAGTCGGTGATGTAGCGCGGCTTGGGCGCGCTCAGGAAGGCAAACGGCGAAACGCCGTTGTCGACCCAGCCCGAGAACGGGTACAGGCTGGCGTACACGACCAGCAGCGTGAAGCAAATCAGCCCCACGCGGGCGAGCGGCGAGTGCTGCGGGCCGCTGGCTTCCGGCGTTGGCTGAGCCGCCGGGGGCGGCGCGGAGGGCGGCGGGGGAGCCGGCTCCATGGCGTGTCTCCTTGCGTGTTTACTTTAGCCGCAGCGTGCCGACCCAGTCGAGCAGCGCCGCGATCACCGCGTCGCTGGCCTCGGCCAGCGCCTTGACGCCGCCGGCCCCGTCGGCGCTGGCCCCGGGCCGGCGCGCCTCGAAGGTCTGCTGGCCGAGCATGCCTTGCTGGAACACCGTGGCGCGCAGCCGCACCACGCCTTCGCTGGTGGTGGCGCTGTCGAACACCTGGTCGAACTCGATCAGGTCCACCTTCAACGCCGGCACGCTACTGTCGCCGAACCAGCTCAGCGTGCCGCGCGCGGCCACGGCCTCGCGCAGCCGCTCGTCGAACAGGCGCGTGGGCGACATCACCCAGCGTTGCGTGGCGTAGGCCTGCAGGCGCTGCGCCTGCGCATACTGCAGCCGATAGAAGAGGGCGTTGCCGTCCAGCCAGTTGGGCCCGTCGGTCTGTGCCACGCGCAGTTTGGGCAGCCGCGCCGGCGCGGGGTTCCCGTTGCCGGGGGTGGCGGCGGCCGGCGGGCCGAGATCGTAGGTGACGGTGGGGTTGTTGCCGCGCGTCAGCGCGCAGCCCGACAGCGCCAGCCCCGCGGCGGCCAGCAGCAGGGCGGCCTGGAGGCGGGAGCGCGCGGATCGGAGAAAGCGTGGCATCTCGGTCGCAGGGTTCACGGCGGTATCTCGCGGTTGGCGGTATCGGGTGAGGGGTGGCATGCGGGCCGCGCTATGGTGCGCTGAAGCCCGGCTCGCCCGGGCCCGGGGCAGGCGCGGGCGCGCCGAACAGCACGCTGCTCGGGCTCTCGTTGAACTGGCCGGCGGCGCGCTCGAAGGTGCGCGCGGTCTGGCGCGCGTCGCGCGCCAGACCATTGAGCTGCGGCAGGGTCTCTTCGCTGAAGGTGCCTGCCGCGGACTGCACCGACGAGGCCGCGCCCTGCATGTCGCGCCCGACGCTGTCGACGGTGCGCATCACCGTGCCGTTGGGGTTGGCCAGCTCCTGCGTCAGGCGCCGGGTCGATTCCAGCGTGGCGTTCAGGTTCTCGGTCACCTTCGGCAGCCGGTTGGCGGCCGGGCCCAGGGAATCGGACAGCCGCGAGTAGTCTTCCGCGGTCTTGCGCACCGCATGGATCGCGGCCATCAGCTCAGTGCGGTTGGCGCTCTGGAACATGTCGTTGAGCGAGGTCATCATGGTCTCGACCTGCGTCAGCAGCGAATCGCCGCGCTTTTCCAGCTCTTCGAAGAAGCCGGGGCGCATGGCGATGCGTGCCACCGCCTTGGGCGAGGTCGGCAGCGGCGGCGAAGCCGTGGCGCCGTCGTGCGTGGCGCTGTCGTCCAGTTGCACGTAGGCGATTCCGGTCACGCCCTGGAAGCCCAGCGTGCCATAGGTGGTGCGCGTGATCGGCGTGTCCTTGTTGACGTTGACGCGCACAATGATCTGGCCCGGCACCTGCGGGTCGAACTTGATCGACTCGACCTTGCCCACCGCCAGCCCGCGGTATTTCACGTCGCCCTGCGGCTGCAGGCCGTTGACGGTGGCGCGCGTGATCAGGTCGTATGGCACGCGCACGGCGTGGTCGCTGCTGAACCAGAAGATTGCGAACAACACCAGCACGGCCAGGCCGATGGTGAACACGCCGGCAAGGAACGCGTGTGACTTGTTTTCCATCATGCTTCTCCAGGGGGCGCCGCATCCGGCTGCCCGTGCGGTGGCAGCGCCTGCATGGCGCGCTGGGCGCGCTCGCCCAGGAAATACTCGCGGATGAAGGGGTGGTCCACCTTCACCACTTCAGGGATCGGCGCCGCGGCGATCACCTTGTGGTCCGCCAGCACCGCGACGCGGTCGGACAATGCCACCAGCGTGTCCAGGTCGTGCGTGATCATCACCACGGTCAGGCCCAGTTCGCGGCGCAGTTCGCGGATTAGCCGCACGTAGTCGTCCGAAGCCATCGGGTCCAGCCCGGCGGTGGGCTCGTCCAGGAACAGCAGTTCCGGCTCCAGCGCCAGCGCGCGCGCCAACGCCACGCGCTTGATCATGCCCCCGGACAGGTCCGCCGGCATCTTGTCGGCATCGCGCGCCGACAGCCCCACCAGCTGCAGCTTGAGCAGCGCCGCCTGGCAGATCAGGTTGTCGGGCAGCGCGCGTAGCTCGCGCAGCGGCAGCGCGATATTGTCGATCACCGACAGCGCCGAGAACAGCGCGCCGCGCTGGAACTGCAGCCCCCAGCGGTTGCGCAGCGCCTGCAGCTGCGCCGGGCGCAGCCGGGTCGGGTCTTCGCCGAACACCTTGATGGAGCCCGACGTGGGACGCTCCAGCCCCACGATCTGGCGCAGCAGTACGGTCTTGCCGCTGCCCGAGCCGCCAACGATGGACAGCACCTCGTCGCGGTAAACGTCCAGGTTCACATGGTCATGCACCACCGCCTTGCCGAAGCGCTTGACCAGGTCGCGCACCTCGATGACCGGGGTGCGGTCCGCCTTGCGGTCCGGCTTGCGTCCGGGTTTGCCGTCCGGCGTGGCGTTCGCTTGCGCCGCGCTCACAGGCCCACGTCCTTGAACAGGATGGCGAAGACCGCGTCGGCCAGGATCACCATGGTGATCGCGGTCACCACCGAGGCGGTGGTGCCTTCGCCCAGGCTTTGCGTATTGGGCTTGATGCGCAGCCCGAAGTGGCATGCGGTCAGCGCGATCAGGATGCCGAACACCACCCCCTTGCCCAGTCCGAGCCACAGGTTGGCCACCGGCACCGCATCGGGCAGCTCGCGCAGGAAGAAGGTGGCGCTGATGCCCAGCTGCCAGCGCGCGGCCAGGATGCCGCCCGCCAGCGCCATCACGTCGGTCCAGGCCACCAGCAGCGGCATGGCGATGGCCAGGGCGATCACGCGCGGCATGATCAGCCGGAAGCCGTGCGAGATGCCCATCACAAGCATCGCATCGAGCTCTTCGGTCACGCGCATCACGCCGATCTGCGCGGTGATGGCCGAACCCGAGCGGCCCGCGATCAGGATCGCCGCCAGCACCGGCCCCAGCTCGCGGATCACCGCCATGCCCAGGATGTTGACGATAAAGGTGCTGGCGCCAAACGTGCGCAACTGGTTGGCCGACAGGTACGACAGCACGATGCCGATCAGGAAGCCGACCAGCGCGGTGATGCCAAGCGCCTTGTAGCCCACGTTGTAGATATTGGCCGAGATCTCGCGCCAGGGGCCGCGCTGGGGCATGCGTGCAAAGCGCAGCAGGTCGAAGGTCAGCTGGCCCAGCATGCTGACGCCGCGGCCCAGCTGCGCGCCGAACGACAGCACGCTCGCGCCGAACAGCGTAACCGGGTTGAAGCGGTCCACCATGTGCTTCTTCCAGCCCTCGTCGTGCACTGCGGCGATGCGCTCGAACACGCGGCGCTGGCCTTCGCTGGCATCGAGCCGCTGCGGCAGCGCGCCGTTCCAGGCCTGCCACAGCAGTTGCCCGCCGATATGGTCCAGCCGCTCGACGCCGGCCAGCGACCACTGCGCGCTGTCTGGTGCCTGCGCCAGCTCATGCAGTTTCGCGCGCAGCTGCCGCGCCTGGTGGCAGCCGGCCAGGGCGAGCGCGGTCCAGTCGCCACGCAGCGCTACGCTGACGGTTCCGTCCCCGCGCGTGATATGGAAGTCTGGCGTCGTCTGGCGTTCCAAGGGCATGCGATGTGATGGCCGAGTCTCGATTCTAAGCCACCCGCCCCGCTGGCGCGACCGCGCCGTGCCGAGGCGGCGGCGCGGCTACAATGCGGCATCTGCAGCAGGCACTTGGGGCTCAGCCCTGCCCCCGCCTGTGTTTTCCACGATCGCCATCGATCCCAGCCCTTTGCCGCGCATGTCCGCCGTTCCTCCGACTCCATCCGACCCTTCCTCCCCATCCGGCGCCAACTGGCGCATCGATGCCGGCGCGCTGCGCGGCATGCTGTCGCCCGCGTTGAGCGACTGGACGCTGGAGCTGGTGGAAGAAACCGGCTCCACCAATGCCGACCTGACCGCGGCCTGCCGCCAGGCGCCGTGGTCCGACGCCGGCAGGCTGCGCCTGGCCTACCGCCAGACCGCCGGGCGCGGGCGCCAGGGCCGGCCGTGGCAGGGGCAGGCAGGCATGACCTTCTCGGTGGCACTGCCGCTGGCGCTGGCGCCGGCGCAGCTGAGCGGCCTGAGCCTGGCCGTGGGCCTGGCGCTGGCCGAGGCCCTGGGCGATGTCGAGGCGGGCCTCGGCGCACGGATCGGGCTGAAATGGCCCAATGACCTCCAGATCGATGAGCGCAAGCTGGCCGGCATCCTGATCGAGGCGGTGCCCGCCGGGCCGCAGCGGGTCTGGGCCGTGATCGGCATCGGCCTGAACCTGGTGCGCGACGCGCAGATGGAAGCGGCACTGGGCCGCGAGCTGGCGGGCGTGGCCGAGGCCATGCCCGGCTTCGACGCGCAGCGCGATGCCCCGCGCCTGCTGGCCGCGCTGCTGGAGCGGCTGGCGGCCATGCGCACCGCGTTCCTGGCGCACGGTTTCGGGCCGATGGCGCGGCGCTGGTCCGCGGCCGATGCCTACCGCGACCAGCCGGTGCGGCTGCTGCACGAGGGCAAGGTGATCGCCGAAGGCATGGCGCGCGGCGTCGACGAGGCCGGCCACCTGCTGCTGGAAACGCCGGCGGGGCTTGAGCGCATCGCCAGCGGCGAGCTGTCGCTGCGGCCCGCGCCGGGGCAGGGAGGCACCGCATGAGCGCGCCGCACCTGCTGATCGATATCGGCAATACCCGCCTCAAGTGGGCCTGGTGCGAAGCCGGTGCGGCGCTGCCCGCCACTGACGCGCTGCCCACGCCGTGGCAGCACGGCGGCGCGGTCGCCCATGCCGACGCCGGCGCGCTGCAGGCGCTGGCCGCTGACCTGCGCGCGCTGCGCGGCAGCGGGCCGATGCCGTCGGTGTGGATCAGCAATGTCGCCGGACCGGTGATTGCGGCCGCCGTGGATGCAGCGCTGGCCGAGGCCTTCGGGGGCTGTGCGCCGGTGCAATGGGTGCGCAGCGCCGCCGCGCAAGGCAACCTGGCCAACGGCTACCGCGAGCCCACGCAACTGGGCGTGGACCGCTGGGTCGGCGCCATCGGCGCGCACCGCTGGCTGCCGCACGACACGCTGCTGGTGGTGACCGCGGGCACCGCCACCACGCTGGATATCGTCACGGCCGCGGCGGACGGCAGCGCGCGCTTCGAAGGCGGCCTGATCCTGCCCGGCCTGGCACTGATGCTGGGCACGCTGGCGCGCAACACCGCGCAGCTGCCGGCACTGGACGTGGACGATGCCGGCACCGTGGCGGGCGCGCACCTGCGTTGGGCCGACAACACGCACGACGCCATTGCCGCAGGCTGCCTGGCCGCGCAGGCCGGCGCCATCGAACGCACCTGGCGCGCGCTGGGCGAGCGCGGGCCGGCGCGTCGCCCCGTGCGCTGCCTGCTGTCCGGCGGTGCCCGCGGCGCGCTGGCTGGCGCGCTCGCGGTGCCGTTCGAGATGCACGATAATCTGGTGCTGCTTGGCCTGCACGCGATGGCATCGGCCGGCGCCTAGCGCGCAGCGCAACTTCTCACACGCCTCAATCCACCCCGACCCATGACCGCCCCAGGCCAGCCCGCCCGGCCACGCTCGCCGCGCATCGTCCCGCTGTTGCTGCTGCTCGCCAATGCCATGCTGCTGGGGGCGGTGCTCGGGGTGTTCGGCGCGAATCCGCTGGCCGGCTGGTTTGAAACGCCGCGTGAGCCGCAGCGGCTGCAGCAGCAGGTACGTGGGGAACGGATGCGGGTGCAGGCACCAGCGTCGGCACCAGCGGCGGATGCCGCACCGCGCAGCGCGCTGCCGTCGGCCACGCTGGCTGCCTGCATCGAGATCGGTGGCTTCAGCGCCCAGGCGGCGCGCCGCGCCACTGAAGACCTGGCCGCCGCCGCGCTGCGCGTGGAAGCGTTCGCGCGGCAGGAACAGGTGCGCTGGTGGGTCCATCTGCCCGCGCAGCCCACGCGCGAGCATGCCGAGCGCAAGCTGGCCGAACTGCGCCGGCGCAATGTGACGGAGTACTCGCTGGTGACCGCCGGCACGCCCGAGGCCACGACCTATACGGTGTCGCTGGGCCTCTTCCGCGAGCGCGAGCATGCCGAGCAATATCTCGATTCCCTGCGCGGCCACGGCGTGCGCACCGCCATGTTGACCGACGCCGCGCGGCCGCTCACGCGGCAGTGGCTGCGCGTGCGCGATGCCGACGATGCGGCGCGCGCCCGGCTCGAGGCCATGCGCCAGCGCTACGGCGCCGAGGACGTGCTGGCCTGCTCCTGAGCAACCTGATCAGCCTTAGCTGCCCTGGCGTACCCTGGTCAGCAGCTTGGTGGTCGAGCGGTCGTGCAGGAAGGGGATGGCGTAGGCCTGGCCGCCCCAGCTGCGCACCAGCCGGGTTTCTTCCAGCGTGTCGATGTCGTAGTCGCCGCCCTTGACGTAGATGTCGGGGCGCACCAGGCGGATCAGTTCCACCGGGGTCTGTTCGCGGAACATCGTGACCAGGTCGACCGACTCCAGCGCGGCCAGCAGCGCCATGCGGTCCGATTCATGGTTCAGCGGGCGGTCGTCGCCCTTGCCCAGCATCTTCACGGAAGCATCGCTGTTGACGCCGACCACCAGGCTCGCGCCCAGTGCGCGCGCCTGTGCCAGGTAGGTGGCATGGCCGCGGTGCAGGATGTCGAAGACACCATTGGTGAACACCAGCGGGCGCGGCAAGGTGGCGATGCGCGCGGCCAGCGCGGCGGGGGTGTCAGGCAGGGTCAGCTTGGATTCGAAAGCGGGTACGGACATGGGGTCGGCATCGGAAAGTGGAGGCCAGCCCCTGGTCGGAGCCGGCGTGCTTGCCCGAGATGGTACCCCTTCTTGTGATCTCTGCCGGCGGTGGGCCCTGGTTACCCCGTCACGCACAGCCTGCCGGATCGACAACCGGCCTGGCCTGCTGCCACACCGGGAACTGCGAGGCATGACACCACGAATTAAATGAATTCGTAATGCTGGATTTACAGCGCATTGAGTGTCAGGATAATCGTCGCGTGCTTTAAATATTTTATTTTCGGATATAAGTTTATTCGACGAACGGGCGCCAGCCATGGGTTTGCCGCCGCTGCGTGACAGCATGGCAGTACATGGGACGGGAATGAATGATGTAGTAACCGGCTACTACCTGCATCGTAGTCGGCTCGTTTATCATGCCAGGCGCTTGATTTTCCAGGATTAGGAAAACAGTCATGCAGAATACCCGCCACAACCGGATCAGGCCCGGTGCGCCGCGGCGGGTCGCATTTGTCGGGAATGCGTCCAGGCAATAGAAGGGCAAAAAAAAGCCCCGCTTCGGCGGGGCTTTTTTTCGTGCTGTCGGACTGGCCGCTCAGGCTTGCGCCGGCTGGGCCCCGCCCGTGCCTTGCAGGCTGGCGTTCAGTTCCTTGCGGTAACGGTTCAGGTCCTGCACCGTTTCGAAGGTGCGTTCGAACAGCAGCGACATATTGTGCAGGATCCGTTCGATGACCTTCTTCTCCCAGCCTTCGTCAAAGCGGATCTGCTCGTCCAGCCAGTGCTCGAGCCAGTCCGGGTCCGGCAGGCGCGACTGCACCGTGTCGTTGGGGAACAGCGCCTTGTTGACGTGCAGGTTGGTCGGGTGCAGCGGCTTCTCGGTGCGGCGGGCCGAGGCCATCAGCACGCCGATCTTGGCAAAGGCGGCGCGCGCGCTGTCGCCGAACTGTGCCAGGTACTTCTTCATGTAGCGCAGGTAGGCGCCGCCATGGCGGGCTTCATCCTGCGACAGGGTGCGGTAGATATGCTTGATCACCGGTTCCGTGTGCCATTCGGCGGCGCGGCGGTACCAGTGGTTCAGGCGGATCTCGCCGCAGAAATGCAGCATCAGGGTTTCCAGCGGCGGGGCCGGGTCGAACTCGAAGCGCACCGCGTGCAGTTCTTCCTCGGTCGGCACCAGGTCCGGGCGGAAGCGGCGCAGGTACTCCATCAGCACCAGCGAGTGCTTCTGTTCCTCAAAGAACCAGATGCTCATGAACGCCGAAAAATCAGAATCGTGGCGATTGTCGCGCAGGAACATCTCGGTCGCGGGCAGGGCGGACCATTCCGTGATCGCGTTCATGCGAATGGTCTTGGCCTGGTCGTCCGTCAGCATGCTGGCGTCAAAGGTATCCCAGGGGATGTCCTTGTCCATGTGCCAGCGGACGGCTTCCAACGATTTGAACAGTTCGGGGTAGAGCATGGTAAGCCTTTGAAATTACGGGCAGATTCTACCAGATGCGAATTATTCTCTTCTCCTTTTTTAGTTCGGATCGGGGCAAATGCAACGCTTTTTGACGCGATTTGGCGCAGCCGGCAGCATATTGCGGGCGATCAGCGCAACGATGACACGTCAATGTGCCAGCCGCGGCGCCTGGCCGCACGCCATGTGCTGGCGGGTGCTCAGGGCGAAAGCGCGCGCTCGCCCGCCGGCAGCGCGGCCGGTGGCGTGCCCGGGACGATGCCGAACAGGAACGCCGCCAGCTCGTCCGCCTGGGCCTCGGCGTCGCGCTCGCCCAGCGCCATCAGGGCCTGGGTGAAGGCGGGTTCGAACAGCAGGTAGCTGGCAAAGGCGGCGCCGCGCGCCTCGGTGCCGCCCAGTGGCGCCAGCAGGGCGCGCACCGTGCGCGGCAGCTGCTTCTGGTGCTCGGCGGCAATGGCTTCGATCGGCTCGCTGGGGGCGATCGTCATCACCTGCACCGGGCGCCAGCCCTCGCGGTCGCCGGCCAGCTCCGGCATGCGCGCCAGCAAGCGGTTGATATGCAGCAGCCGCTCCAGGTCGGCGTTGAGTCCGTCCAGGAAGATGCTGGCCAGCGCCTGCCCGCCCACCTGCGCCAGCGACGGGTAGCCGCCGGCCGGCATGGTGTCGTACCAGCCCGAGCGCTGGCGCGAGGCCGCGCCGATCGCCAGCACGCGCGACGCGCCCAGGTGGATCGCCGGCGACAGCGGCGACATCTGCCGCATGGTGCCGTCGCCGAACCACTCATGGTGGCCGTCCAGCTCCAGCGGCATCGCCGGGAACAGGAACGGAATCGACGCCGATGCCAGCAGGTGGTCCACCGTGATCTGCGCCGGGATCGCAATGCGCTGGCTGCGGTGCCACGGATGGATGCGGTGGTGCGACTGGTAGAAGGTCACGTGGCGCCCGGTGCTGTAGGACAGCGCGGTGACCGCGAAGGCATGCAGCGCACCGCTGTCCAGGCTGGCCTGCACGCGCTCGGGCTCGAACAGCTCGCCCAGCATGCTGCCCAGCGGGGTGTTGTCGAACAGGGCACGGGGCGCGCGCCGCTGCGTGGCCCAGCCCAGCGCCAGCGTCGACAGCCAGCGCGCGCCCGAAATTCCCACGCGCAGCACGTCGGTGCGGTAGACGTCGTCGGCATGGATGCTGTGCCACAGCGCCGCCAGGCTCTGTGTGGCGGCCTGGAAGTCCCCCGCCTGGATCGCCAGCCCGGCGCCGTTGATCGCGCCTGCCGAGGTCCCGGCGATGATGCCGAAGGGCATCGCGCCATGGCCCTTGCCGTGCCGCGCGGCAATGCGTGCCAGCCCGCTCAGCACGCCCGCCTGGTAGGCGGCGCGCGCGCCGCCGCCCATCATGATCAGCGCGGTGGCGGCGGGGTTGGGTCCGGATTGCAGCGCGGGGTGGGGGGCCGGGAAGGACTCGCGGTGCATTGCGTTGGCGTGGCGAATTGTTGGGAGTTTTTGGCTGTCAGGCTGCGCTGCTGCCGTTGGGGCCGTGGCCGCCGCCGCCGTTGTTGCCGCCGTTCTTGCCATTGTCATCGCCGTTGCCCGCGTCCTTGGCCGGCTTTGCCTTGGCTGCCTTCTTGGCCGGCGCCTTCTTTACAGGCGCCTTCCTGGCGGCAGGCTTGCCCGTGCCGGCGGAGGCGGCCTTGCCAGGCGCGGCCGTCTTCGGCTTTGCCGCAGCCGCTTGCGCTGCGGCTTCGGGGCCGGCCGCGGCGCCGAAGCCGCCCATGCCGAACGGGGCGATGCTGGCCGCGGCGGCGCTGCTGGCGATCTGGTTGAACTGCTGTTGCAGCAGGTCCCACCACAGCGCGGCGTTGGGGGGCAAGGCGGAATCGGTGTCGCTTGCCGCAGCCTGCGGCTGCTCGGCGGCAGGCGGCTCAGGTTGCGCACCGCTGCCGCCATCCGCGCCGGCGGCGCGCTCCGGCGCCGCGGCACTGGGCGTGTTGGCCGCGCGTGCGACGTTTTCCATCGCGGACTGCATGGCGTCGGGCGACAGCGCGTTGCCGAAGGTCTGCAGCGCCACCAGCGTGGCGCGCTGCACTTCCAGGCCCTGGATGGTGGTGCGCAGCAGGTTGGTGTTCAACTGCAGCCAGCTCTCCACGGCCTTCAGGTCGGCAATGCGCTTGTCGAGGTCGTCGAGGTCCATCGGCGGCGTCATCGCCTGCAGGCCGGGCATCAGGCCGGCGGGCATGCCGCTGCCGCTGCCCCACAGCCGGCGCATGAAGTCAAAGCCGTTGGTGAAATCGGGAATCTGTCCGAACATGGTCGAGCGCTCCGTGTGCGGCGCAGCCCCGGGGTTGGCCAGGAGGGCCCGTCGGGCCGGCGGCTGCGTCGTCGTTACCTGAACTGTGGCGGCCGCTTCTGGCGCAGGCTCGCCACGCCTTCGTGCACGTCGGGGCCGGCAAAGCCCATAAATTCAAGCGCCAGCGAGGTATCGAAGGCGGGGCCGGCCATGCGCAGCCAGTTGTTGAGGGCATACTTGGTCCAGCGGATCGCGGTCTGCGACCCGGCCGCCAGCCGGTTGGCCACCTCGAACGCGCGCGCCACCAGTTCGTCCTCTTCCACCGCCAGCGAGACCAGGCCGATCCGCTCGGCTTCCTCGCCGCTGACCGACTCGCACAGCATCAGATAGTACTTGGCCTTGGCCATTCCGCACAGCAGCGGCCACACGATGGCGGCATGGTCGCCCGCGGCCACGCCCAGCCGGGTATGGCCGTCGACGATGCGCGCGGTCCTTGCCGCGATCGAAATATCGGCCAGCAGGCCGGCCACCAGCCCGGCGCCGACGGCGGGGCCGTGCATGGCGGAGACCACCGGCTTGTCGCAATTGATGACGTTGTAGACCAGGTCGCGCGCCTCATGCCAGACGCGGGTACGGGTCTCGAAATCGTTGGCCATGTCCTCGACCAGGGCCAGGTCGCCGCCGGCCGAGAAGCCCTTGCCCTCGCCGCGGATCAGCGCCACGCGCACCTCGGGGTCGGCGGAGACGTCGCGCCAGATCTCGGCCAGCTCGCGGTGCATGTTGGCGTCGGCCGTGGCCAGCTTCTGGTTTGCCGACTGGGCCGCGCCCATGATGATTTCGAGGATGGGGCCGTGGCGGCGCAGCGTCAGTGCGCGATAGCGCTCGTAGCGGGGGGAGAGGGGTGTGGAGTCAGCGGTGGGGGTAGTCATTGGGGGCCTGAGAAGTACGGGGGTTAGCGGCGCGCCGCATGCATCGTTGATTTGCCAACCGATCGGTCGGTTAATTATATGCATATCCGGCTCGCCGCCGCACCCCGCGGCCCCAACGTGCGTCAGGCCGGTGCCACCAGCTGGTCGATCGCGCCGAATACCGAATGGCCCTGTGCGTCGAACATCTCGATCTTGACCGCGTCGCCGAACTTCATGAACTCGGTCACGGGCTTGCCCTCATCGATGGTTTCCAGCATGCGCTTCTCGGCGATGCAGCAGTAGCCCTTCGTGCGGTCGACATTGGAGATCGTGCCCGAGCCCACGATGCTGCCGGCGCGCACGTTGCGGGTCTTGCAGATATGGGCGATCAGCTGGCCGAAGTCGAACACCATGTCGGTGCCGCAGTCGGGCTGGCCCACCTTCTTGCTGTTCCAGTGCACGGTCATCGGCAGGTGCACCTTGCGCTCGCGCCAGGCCTCGCCGAGTTCGTCGGGCGTCACCGCCACCGGCGAGAATGCCGTGGCCGGCTTGCTCTGGAAGAAGCCGAAGCCCTTGCCCAGCTCGGCCGGGATCAGGTTGCGCAGCGAGACATCGTTGGCCAGCATCACCAGGCGGATGGCTTCGCCGGCCTGCTCGGGCGTGGCGCCCATCCTCACGTCGCCGGTAATCACGGCCACCTCGGCCTCGAAGTCGATGCCGAAGGCTTCGCTGGCGCAGACGATATCGTCCTGCGGACCGACGAAGTCGTCAGAGCCGCCCTGGTACATCAGCGGGTCGGTCCAAAACTCGGGCGGCATCTCGGCGCCGCGCGCCTTGCGCACCAGCTCGACGTGGTTGACATAGGCCGAGCCGTCGGCCCACTGGTAGGCGCGCGGCAGCGGCGCCATGCAGTCCTTGGGGGCGAATGGGAAGGGGTGGCGCGCGCGGCCGGCGTTGAGCGCGTCGTACAGGTCCTGCAGCTGCGGCGCGTAAAACGGCCAGTCGTCCAGCACGGTCTGCAGCTTGCCGGCGATGTCGGTGGCGTAGTGGGCGGTCTTCAGGTCGCGCGACACGACCACCAGCTGGCCGTCGCGCGAACCGTCCTTCAGGGTTGCGAGTTTCATGGATGCAGTGCGGTAGGGATCGGGGGCGCCCGCGGGGCAGGCGCAATGGCCACTAGTCTACCGTGGCCCGCCCGCGCGCCAGTCAGTCGACGGTGATGCCCTTGGCCTTGATCAGCTTGCCCCAGCGCTCGCCCTCGGCGCGCGCGTAGCTGGCGAATTCCTCGGGCGTGCTGTAGACCGCCTCCACGCCCACGCCTTCCAGCTTCTTCTGCACCTCGGGCGTCTTCAGCGCCTTGACCAGCTCGGCGTTCAGGCGCGTGACCACGGCCTTGGGCGTACCGGCCGGCGCCACCATGCCTTGCCAGGCGTAAGCCTCGAAGCCGGCCACGCCGCCCTCGGCCACGGTCGGCACGCTGGGCAGCACGGCAAGGCGCTTGGGCGTGGCCACGCCGAGCGCGCGCAGCTTGCCGGCCTGCACATTCTGCTGGCCCGAGGCCAGGTCCAGGAACATCAGGTCGACCTGGCCCGCGAGCAGGTCCTGCACCGCCGGCGCCGCGCCCTTGTAGGGCACGTGCGTCATCTTGACCCGGGTCTGGTCCATGAACAGTTCCATCGCCAGGTGGTGCGGGCTGCCCGCGCCCGGCGAGGCGAAATTGACCTTGCCCGGGTTCTTCTGCGCGTACTCGACCACTTCCTTGAGCGTGTGCGCCGGGAAGTTGGGATTGGCCACCAGCACCAGCGGGAAGCGCGCAAGCTGGCCGATGTAGACGAAGTCCTTGTCCGGGTTGTACGGCAGCTTCTTGTACAGCGACGGATTGGCGGCCAGCGTGGCGGTGTCGGCGGTCAGCACGGTGTAGCCATCGGGCTTGGCATGCGCCACGGCATCGGCGCCGACGATGGTGGCCGCACCGGGGCGGTTGTCGATCACGACTTGCTTGCCCAGCCCCGGGGTGATGGCCTGGGCCACGGTGCGCGCCACCACGTCGGTGCCGCCGCCGGCGGGATAGGGCACGACCCAGCGGATCGGCTGCGACGGCCAGTCGTCGGCGCGTGCGGGGGCGCTGGCGGAGAACAGGGCGGCAAACAGGGTAGCGGCCGTCAATGCGGCGAGGGCGGGGCGAAAGTAGCCAAGGGGGCGCATCGGTTGTCTCCGTGTTAAAAAGGGGCCCGGTTCGGGCGGGCTTGCACGAGGGGCATGCCGCCGGCCAGGTCTGTTGCGAGGAAAGTCTACCGATGGCTTAAAAATTGGTAAATCGATTTCGCTATAGTAAATTTACCTACGAATTTCCCCAGCCCCCGGGGATAGCCAACCATCCGCCGCATGTCAGAGATCGAAGAAGAAGACACCAAGCTGCGTTCCGGCATCCAGTCCATCGAGGTGGGCTTCAGGCTGCTGCAGGCGCTGGCGGTGTCGCCGCGCGCGATGATGCTGCGCGACCTGGCCGCCGCCGCCGGCATGAACCCGGCCAAGGCCCATCGCTACCTGGTCAGCTTCATGCGGCTGGGCGCCGTGGCGCAGGACCCCGTCAGCGGGCGCTATGACCTGGGCCCGTTCGCGCTGCAGCTGGGCCTGGCCGGGCTGAACCGTCTCGATCCGGTCAAGAAGGCGCGCCCGATCCTGTCGCAGCTGCGCGATGAACTGGACCTGACCGCCGGCATTGCCGTGTGGGGCAACCACGGTCCCACCGTGGTGCACTGGGAGGAATCCAGCCATCCCGTCACCGTCAGCCTGCGCCTGGGCGATGTGATGCCGATGCTGAACTCAGCCACCGGCCGCCTGTACGGCGCCTACCTGCCGCGCAAGCAGACCCTGCCGCTGATCGAGCGCGAGCTGGGCGCGCGCGGCAATGACGGCGTGCCCGACATGCCGCGCTCACTGGCCGACTACGACGCGATCTGCGCCGAGGTGCGCGCGCATGGCGCCGCGCGCACGCTCGGCGGCGTGCTGCCGGGCATCAATGCGTTCTCGATGCCGGTGTTCGACGCCAACGGCCACCTGGCCATGGGGCTGATCGTACTGGGCGCGCAAAGCATATTCGATGCAGAATGGGGCGGTACGATGGATCGTCGCATCCGTGACATCGCCCAACAGCTCTCATCGGAACTTGGCTACCTTGGTGCAGCCACCCCGGCCGGAGAAACCGGCCAATCCTAGTCTCCACGCCCGGCCCGGCGCGGATCCCCGCGTCTGGCGCCGGCGGCGCTGGATCATCGTGATCGCCCTGGTGCTGCTGGTCCACGTGCTGGCCGTGGTGGGCTTTGTGCGCATGCCGGGGCCGCTGATCCCGATGGATGTCAGCAGCACGCCCACGCTGGAAGCGGTGCTGCTGCCGCCGCCCAGGCCGCCAGCCCCGCCCGCGCCGCGGCCGATGCCGCGCCCGCGCCCGCAGCCCAGGCCGGCCGAGCAGGCCCCGGAAGCCGAGCCGCAGGAAGCCCCCGCTCCCGCGCTCGCCACCAGCCCGCAGGGCGCGACCGAAATGGCTTCGGGCAGCGGCGGCGAAGGCAGCGCGGCCAAGCCTGCCACCCCTGCCGCCGCGCCATCCGGCGGCCCGCAGGGCGGCGTCGATGGCGTGCGCTACGACCCGCCGCCGTCGGCGACGATGCACTACGCCAGCTTCGTCAACGGCGTGCAGAACCCCGACGGCCTGATCCGCTGGGAGCAGGACGGCAGCCGCTACCGGCTGGCGGTCGAAACCCGCGTGTTGTGGTTCCGCTTTGCCTTCCAGAGCGGCGGCGCGATGGCCGTGCAGGGACTGTTGCCGGAACGCTACGAAGAACGCCGCCGCAACAAGACCGAGTCCTCGCGTTTCGATGCCGCGGCCGGCACCGCAGTGCTGGCCTCGGGCTCGCAGGCCCAGTTCCCGCCCGGCGCGCAGGACCGCTTCAGCGTATTCCTGCAGCTGGTGGGGCTGGTGCGCGGCAATCCCCAGCGATATGTCACCCCGGGAGTGACGGAAACGTTCCTTGTGGCCGACACGCGGGATGTGGAACCCATGCAAGTGCAGTATGTTGGAGAAGACGAGATCGACACCGGCCGCGGCGTGATACGCGCAAAGCACTTTGTACGGCTGCAGCGCCGTGCCAATGACCGGCGCCGCGTCGAGCTGTGGCTAGCGCAGTCGCTGGGCTGGATGCCGGTGCGCCTGCGCCAGACCGAGCCCGACGGCACCCAGATCGACCTGGTGTACCGCGGCAAGGAAGGGCAGTAGGACCGCGGCGCGCGCCTCCCGACGCATCATCTAACCGAAAGGAGCCCAGCCATGACCGTTGCCACGCCACCAGTCGAAACCCACCGCATCCACGCCGAAGGCGCCGACCTGCACGTGCGCGTGGACGGGGCGGACGGGCCCTGGGTGATCCTGGCCCACGCCCTGGCTGCCGACCACACGCTGTGGGACGCCACCGCGCAGCACCTGGCGGGCCGCTATCGCGTGGTGCGCCCTGACATGCGCGGCCACGGCGCCAGCGACGCCCCGCTCGGGCCCTACACCATGACGCGGCTGGCCGACGACGTGGTCGCGGTGATGGACGCGCTGCAGATCCCCCAGGCGCATTTCTGCGGGATTTCCGTGGGCGGCATGATCGGGCAGACCATGGGGCTGCGCCATCCCGAGCGGCTGTTGTCGCTGGCGCTGGTGGCCACCAACAGCCAGACCCCGATGGAGGCGCACCCGATGTGGCACAACCGCATCGGCCAGGCCGAGGCCCATGGCATGGCCGGCATGGCCGATGCCACCCTCGGGCGCTGGCTGACGCCGGCCTTCCAAGAGGCGCATCGCGACCAGGTGTCGCGCATTCGCGACAGGCTGGTGGGCACGCCGGTACGTGGATATGTGGGTGTGGCCGAGGCGATCATGGCTTTTGACCTCGCCGGCGCGCTTTCCCGCATTCATTGTCCTACGCTGGTAGTAGCGGGCGAGCAGGACCAGGGCGCAACCGTGGCGATGGCACAGAGCATCGCCGCGGCCATCCCCGGTGCCAGGCTCGAGGTAGTGCCGCAAGCGGCGCACCTGGTGCACGTGGAGCAGCCCGAGCGCTTCCATGCCGCGCTGGACGCCTTTCTTGGGAATGCCGCATGCGGGGGGCAGTGCGACGTTCCGTGACAAGCAACACACTGATGTGGAAGGCTCAAGAAACTTGTTGCATTGGCCGATGCCCAATTCATGTAAGGCAGAAAATCGTGGCAACGAGGTGACCCACACCAATAACTTGATTTCCCGCCGGTCACCCCAAGTTTGGAGGTAAAGCCGCGGCGCCCCCTCAAGGCATCAACTGAGGCAAGAACCACAAGGGCATGCCGCCCATCCATGACGCCCAGGAGGTGTGCCATGCAAATGATCTACAACAGCGACAACTACTGCATCGTGGAATTTGGTGCGGATGTCGATCAGGCGCCGCTTGAGTTTGGTGGCTATGAAATCGTCGACAAGAACCTGAAGCGCGAAATCTTCCTCGGCGGCCATCTGGCCGAGAGCTTTCGCGCCGACGTCAAACGCCTGATTGAAAGCGAGCCATCCGTGGAGGAAGTCGACGATTTTCTCGGCAAGTTCGACAATGTGATGATGCACCCGCTGGTGATGCACTGAGCGGCTTTGCCTGGAACGATCACGCCCGCTTCGGCGGGCGTTTTTGTTGGTGGCGGGCGCTGCGGGCCGCGCTCAGTACTGTTCCCACGGCAGCCCGTCATGGCGCCAGCCGTTGACCGTGTTGCGGTGGCGCTGCGCATCGAGGTCGCCCTCGAAGCCGTGCAGCACGAACTGGACATTGGAGAAGCCCGCGCCCTCCAGTGCCCGCGCCGCCGCCGACGAGCGGTTGCCGCTGCGGCAGATCAGCAGCACCGGGCGCGCCGACGCCTGGCCCGCCAGCTTCTTCACCATCTGCACGAAATGCGGGTTGACCTCCCAGTCCGGGCCGTCGTTCCAGGGGACGTTGTGCGCGCCCTTAGGATGGCCGACGAACAGGTATTCCATCTCGCTGCGGCAGTCGATAAAGAGCGTCTCGGGCGATTGCGCCAGCAGGTCCTGGGCGTCGGCGGGGGAGAGATGTTGCATGTCGGTCAAGGAAGGGGGCAGCGCGAAGCGCCCCGGGGCGGTGACGGTTACGTCTCTCAGTGTAGGCGCCACCGGGCCGGACAGGCAACCGCGGGCCACCGCGGACAGCCGCAAGGCCTTGATACACCTGATAAAATCGTCCCTCTTTGGCCAGCATCGGCCACAGCAGCGGCCCGGCGCCGATCCAGCCATGGATACGCCGCAGGCCCGCCTTTCCAGAGTCCCCGCCATGAGTGCCCCTGAATCCACCGCGGCCGCGCCGCGCCCCTACACCCGGGCTGCCGAGTTGCCCCGGCTGCTGCAAGAACGCATCCTGATCCTGGATGGCGCCATGGGCACCATGATCCAGCGCTACAAGCTGACCGAGGCGGACTACCGCGGCGCGCGCTTCGCGGAACACAAGGTGGACGTCAAGGGCAACAACGAACTGCTGCTGCTGACGCGCCCGCAGGTCATCAGCGAGATCCATGAGCAGTACCTGGCCGCCGGCGCCGACCTGATCGAGACCAACACCTTCGGTGCCACGCGCGTGGCGCAGGAAGACTACAAGATGGCGGACCTGGCGTACGAGATGAACGTCGAGGCCGCGCGCCTGGCGCGTGCCGCCTGCGACAAGTACAGCACGCCGGACAAGCCGCGCTTTGTCGCCGGCGCCTTCGGCCCGACGCCCAAGACCGCCAGCATCTCGCCCGACGTGAACGACCCGGGCGCGCGCAACGTGAGCTTCGAAGAGCTGCGCGATTCCTACTACGAACAGGGCAAGGGCCTGCTGGAAGGCGGCGCCGATGTGTTCCTGGTCGAGACCATCTTCGACACGCTCAATGCCAAGGCGGCGCTGTTCGCCATCGACCAGCTGTTCGAGGACACCGGCGAACGCCTGCCGGTGATGATCTCCGGCACGGTGACCGATGCCTCGGGCCGGATCCTGTCGGGCCAGACCGTGGAAGCGTTCTGGAACAGCCTGCGCCACGCCCGCCCGATCACCTTCGGGTTGAACTGCGCGCTGGGCGCAACGCTGATGCGCCCCTATATCGCCGAGCTGGCCAAGGTTTGCGATGCCGCGGTGTCGTGCTACCCGAACGCGGGTTTGCCGAACCCGATGAGCGACACGGGCTTCGACGAAACGCCCGAGGTCACCTCGTCGCTGGTGGAAGAGTTCGCCACCTCCGGGCTGGTGAACCTGGTGGGCGGCTGCTGCGGCACCACCCCCGAGCATATTGCCGCGATCGCCCAGCGCGTGGCCAACAAGACCCCCCGCACCTGGCCCGGCCAGTACCGCGACGCCGCCTGAGCCCGGAGCCCGACAACATGAGCGACAACCAACTGCCCCCGCGCCCGATGCGCCTGTCCGGCCTCGAGCCTTTCACCATTGACGACGACACGCTGTTCGTCAACGTCGGCGAGCGCACCAACGTGACCGGCTCCAAGGCCTTCGCGCGCATGATCCTGAACGGCCAGTTCGACGAGGCGCTGGCGGTGGCCCGCCAGCAGGTCGAGAACGGCGCGCAGATCATCGATATCAACATGGACGAGGCCATGCTGGACTCGAAGGCCGCCATGGTTCGCTTCCTGAACCTGATCGCCTCCGAGCCGGACATTGCGCGCGTGCCGATCATGATCGACTCGTCGAAGTGGGAAGTGATCGAGGCCGGCCTGCAGTGCGTGCAGGGCAAGCCAGTGGTCAACTCGATCTCGCTCAAGGAGGGCGAGGAACAGTTCCGCCACCACGCCGCGCTGATCCGCCGCTATGGCGCCGCCTCGGTGGTGATGGCCTTCGATGAGAAGGGCCAGGCCGACACCTTCCAGCGCAAGACCGAGATCTGCAAGCGCAGCTACGACATCCTGGTCAATGAAGTCGGCTTTCCGCCGGAAGACATCATCTTCGACCCGAATATCTTCGCGGTCGCGACCGGCATCGAGGAGCACAACAACTACGCGGTGGACTTCATCGAGGCCACGCGCTGGATCAAGCAGAACCTGCCGTATGCCAAGGTCAGCGGCGGCGTGTCCAACGTCTCGTTCTCGTTCCGCGGCAACGACACGGTGCGCGAGGCGATCCACACCGTGTTCCTGTACCACGCCATCGGCGCGGGCATGGACATGGGCATCGTCAACGCCGGCCAGCTCGGCGTGTATGACCAGCTTGATCCCGAGCTGCGCGAGCGCGTGGAAGACGTGGTCCTGAACCGCCGCGAAGATTCCACCGACCGCCTGCTGGAAATTGCGGACCGCTTCAAGGGCGGCGGCGCGAAGAAGGAAGAAAACCTGGCCTGGCGCGGCACGCCCGAGCAGCCAGTGCCGGTGGGCGAGCGCCTGGCGCACGCCCTGGTGCATGGCATTACCACCTTCATCGTCGAAGACACCGAAGAGGTCCGCCAGCAGGTCGAGGCGCGCGGCGGCCGCCCGATCGAGGTGATCGAGGGCCCGCTGATGGACGGCATGAACATCGTCGGCGACCTGTTCGGCGCGGGCAAGATGTTCCTGCCGCAGGTGGTCAAGAGCGCGCGCGTGATGAAGCAGGCGGTGGCACACCTGCTGCCCTACATCGAGGAAGAAAAGCGCCTGCTGGCCGAAGCCGGCGGGGACGTCAAGGCGCGCGGCAAGATCGTGATCGCCACCGTGAAGGGCGACGTGCACGACATCGGCAAGAACATCGTGTCGGTGGTGCTCCAGTGCAATAACTTTGAAGTGGTCAACATGGGCGTGATGGTCCCGTGCAACGAGATCCTGGCCAAGGCCAAGGTCGAGGGCGCGGACATCGTCGGGCTGTCGGGCCTGATCACGCCGTCGCTTGAAGAGATGGCCTACGTCGCCTCGGAGATGCAGCGCGACGACTACTTCCGCGTGAAGAAGATCCCGCTGCTGATCGGCGGCGCCACCACCTCGCGCGTGCATACCGCGGTCAAGATCGCGCCCAACTACGAAGGCCCGGTGGTGTACGTGCCGGACGCCTCGCGCTCGGTCAGCGTGGCGTCGAGCCTGCTGTCGGATGAAGGTGCGGCCAAGTACCTGGATGATCTGAAGACCGACTACGACCGCATCCGCACCCAGCACGCCAACAAGAAGGCTACGCCCATGGTGACGCTGGCGCAGGCGCGCGCCAACAAGACCCCGATCGACTGGAGCAGCTACGTGCCGCCCAAGCCCAAGTTCATCGGCCGGCGCGTGTTCCGCAACTACGACCTGGCGGAACTGGCCAACTACATCGACTGGGGCCCGTTCTTCCAGACCTGGGACCTGGCCGGCAAATTCCCCGACATCCTCAACGACGAGATCGTCGGCGAGTCGGCGCGCAAGGTGTTCTCGGACGGCAAGGCGATGCTGTCGCGCCTGATCCAGGGCCGCTGGCTGACCGCCAACGGCGTGATCGCGCTGCTGCCGGCCAATACCGTCAACGATGACGATATCGAGATCTACACCGACGAGACCCGCAGCAAGGTCGCGCTGACCTGGCACAACCTGCGCCAGCAGAGCGAGCGTCCGGTGGTGGATGGCGTGCGCCGCCCCAACCGTTGCCTGGCGGACTTCGTGGCACCGAAGGACAGCGGCATTGCCGATTACGTCGGCCTGTTCGCCGTGACCGGGGGCCTGGGCGTGGAGAAGAAGGAAGCGCAGTTCGAAGCCGACCACGACGACTACAGCGCGATCATGCTCAAGGCCCTGGCCGACCGCTTCGCCGAAGGCTTTGCCGAGTGCCTGCACGAACGCGTGCGCAAGGACTTGTGGGGCTATGACGCGGGCGAGCAGCTCACCAACGAGCAGCTGATCGCCGAGTCGTACCGCGGCATCCGCCCGGCGCCTGGCTACCCGGCGTGCCCGGAGCACACCGTCAAGGGCCCGATGTTCGAGTTCCTGGACGCGCCCGAGATCGGCATGGGCATCACCGAGTCGCTGGCGATGACGCCGGCCGCATCGGTGAGCGGCTTCTACCTGGCGCATCCGCAGTCGACCTACTTCACCATCGGCAAGATTGGACAGGACCAGCTCGACGACATGGCGGCGCGCCGCCACGAGGACCGCGCCACGCTGGAGCGAGCGCTGGCCCCCAACCTGTAACCGGGTGCGACGGCAGGGCGGCAGGGGCGGCGGCATGGCCCCGCCGCCAGCCCGTTGATGCAACAGGGAAAACCGCTGCAGGCGGCCTGCAAAGCCGTGCCGGGGCGATGTGCCAGGCGCCTCACAACTCCTTACAGAGCCTTTCAACTCCTCACAGACCGGCGCAGTCCGGCTCCCTAGACTGAGGGCTCGATACACGCAATCACCAGCGTGATCACCGCGGCGAATGTTTCGCCGCGGGGCATCCTGAAAGGAGTCTGTCCATGAAGAAACTGCTGCTCTCCCTGTCCGCTCTGTCGATCGCCGCCGCTTCCTCGCTGGCCATGGCCCAAGGCACCGGCGTTTCCGTTGGCACGAAGGCCGACGTCGGCGCATCGGTGACCACACCCTCTCCCGCCGCTGCAGCGCAGGGCGGCCTGAACACTGCCGGCAGCGCCGCCACGGGTGCCGCAGGCGCGGCCGAAAAGGGTCTGTCGACCGCGGGCGCGGCGACCAGCAAGGGCATGTCGGCAGCAGGCTCGGCGGCTGACAAGGGCCTGTCGACCGCCGGCGCGGCGGTCGACAAGAGTGTCGGCACCGCTGCCGACGCCACCGGCGACGCCGCGGCAGACGCCGGCACCAAGGCCAAGCATGGCAAGCACGCCACCAAGTCGACCAAGAAGGCCAAGACCGACGCGAGCGTGGGCGTCAGCGCCGGTGCTGACGCGGGTGCCAAGGCGCAGTAACGTGCTGCGCTAGTCCACAGTCACTGGCCATTGGCGACTAGCCTCGTGCCGGTGCCGGCGGTGCCAGGGCCCTCCAGGAAGTTTCAGTACTGACGCGCCGCAGCAAAGCGGGACGGATCACATCCGTCCCGCTTTGCTTTTGTGCGCGATCAGTGTGCCTTGTGGGGGCTGGCCCCGCCCCAATGTCAGCCTGACACTGACAGCCCGCGCCCGCGCCCGGCACTACAATGACATCAACGCAAGCGGTTCCGCCTGCACCCGACTGCACCGGGCAATGTGCCGGTCTGTTCAACCCAGTGGAGCCCACATGATCCGCGTCCTGATCGCTGACGATCACGAGATTGTGCGTGCCGGGCTGCGCCAGTTCCTTTCCGAAGAGCCCGACATCCAGGTGACAGGCGAGGCCGGAAGCGGCGACCAGGTCATGGCGCAGTTGCGCGATGCCGAGTTCGATGTGCTGGTCCTGGATATCTCGATGCCCGACCGCAACGGCATCGACGTGCTCAAGCTGATCCGTCAGCGCAAGCCCGAATTGCCGGTCCTGATCCTGTCTACGTACCCGGAAGACCAGTACGCGATCAACCTGATCCGTGCCGGCGCTTCTGGCTACCTGACCAAGGAAAGCGCCCCGGACGACCTGGTCAAGGCCATCCGCACGGTGGCCCAGGGCCGCCGCTACGTGAGTGCCACCGTGGCCGACCTGCTGATCGGCGGGCTCGACAAGCCGACCGAACAGCCGGTGCACCAGATGCTGTCGGAGCGCGAGTTCCAGATCTTCTGCAAGCTGTCGCGGGGGCAGTCGGTGTCGGTGATTGCCGACGAACTGTTTCTCAGCGTCAAGACCGTCAGTACCTATCGTTCCCGCATTCTCGAGAAAATGGGCATGAAGACCAACGCTGACCTGACCTATTACGCCATCAAGAACGGCCTGGTCGAATAACAGCCCGAGATGGGCGGCACCGGACGAGGACCAGCAATACATAACATGTCGGAGCAGGCTTCGAACACTTCCTACCGGGCGCTGAGCATACTGCTGATTGAAGACTCGGCGGTCCTGCGAGGCATGCTGCTCGAATACCTGAAGGATTTCCCGTTCATCGAGAACGTGGACTGGGCCGATACCGAAGCCATGGCGCTGCGGCTGCTCGCCGCCGGCAAGTACGATGTGGTCATCGTCGATCTGCAGTTGCGCCAGGGCAACGGCATCAATGTGCTGCGCGCGATGCAGCGCAACGGCACCGGCGCGGTGCGCATCGTCTACACCAACCACGCCCAGGTCAGCATGTATCGCCGCCAGTGCGCCGAGGCCGGTGCGGACTACTTCTTCGACAAGTCGCTCGAGCTCGAGCAGGTGTTCCGCGTGATCGAGGAGCACGCGGCAACGGCGCCCTGAGCCGGGCCAGCACCTCGTTCCCTCATCACTGTCCGCCGGTGCGCGTCAGGCGCGCGCCGGCTCCTGGTTTTCCGGCTCCTCTGCCGGCGCCAGCACCGCGTCCGTCAGCGGCACCTCGATGCGGATGCGCACGCCCGCCTGTGCCGAGGAATCGATCTGCATGCTGCCGCCCAGCGCGGTGACGCGCTGCTCCATGCCCAGCAGCCCGTGGTGGCCGGCGGTGCTGCCGGCGTCGAAGTCCGCCGGCAGTCCCTTGCCGTCGTCGCGCACGGTCAGCGTCAGCAGGTTGCCCTGGCAGGCCAGGCTGACATCGATGTGTTTGGCTTCAGAGTACTTGCTGGCGTTGGTCAGCGATTCCTGCACGATCCGGTACAGCGCGATCGCGGCCTCGTCGCGCAGCGGCGGCAGGTCTTCCGGCACGCTGACATGGGTCTCCCAGTCATTGCGGCCCCCCACTTCCTCGACCAGCTGGCAGACCGCCGCGCGCAGGCCCAGGTTCAGCAGCACCGTGGGGCGCAGGTCTTCGATCAGGCGGCGCTTGATCTGGATGCCCTGGTCCACGTGCAGCATCACGCGCGTCAGGCGCTCCGCCGCCACCGGATGGTCCTCCTGCACCTTGCGGCGCACCCAGTGCAGGTCCAGCTTGATCGCGGTCAGGATGGCGCCCAGCTCATCGTGCAGCTCGCGCGCCAGGCGTGTCTTCTCGTCCTCGGTCACGCGCTGCAGGTGGGCGGCCAGCGCAGACAGCTGCCGCGTGCGGGCGCGCACCTTGCGGTCCAGCCGCACGCTTTCCTCTTCCAGTTGGATGCGCACCGCCTCGGCCATCGACAGCCGCTTGGCGTGGCCCACGCCCACCGCCATCATCAGGATGATGTTGATGGCCGTGAGCAGGCCGATGCCGTAGCGCGACAGCTGCACGTCGTTCTCGGCACCTTCCAGCCGGTGCGAGACCGCGCCGGCCTCGCGCGCCTGCAGCTGGTCCAGGCCGCGGCGCGCGTTGTCCATGGTCTCTTTGCCGTAGTCGGTGCGGATCAGGTCCAGTGCCACTTCCAGGTCGCGCTTGCCATACACCAGCGTCAGCGCCATCTCGTTGAGCTTGCTGTTGACCAGCTTGGAGGTATCGGCGAACTGCTTCAGGCCTTCGGGATCGTGGGCATAGCCGGCGCGGATCTGCGCCATCAGCTCGGCGATGCGCGGCAGGGCCTTGTAGTACGGCTCCAGGTAGCTTTCCTTGCCGGTCAGCAGGAAGCCGCGCTGGCCGGCCTCGGCATTGACCAGCTCGCCGTTGAGCGCCGCCAGCTCGGTCTGCACGCGCTGGGAGCGGATCACGTCGGTATAGCTTTCGCGCAGGCGGATATTGCCGGTTTCCGACGCCACCAGCACCGCCAGCGTCAGCAGGATGCCGCCCGCCAGCAGCAGCGTGTGGGGGAGAAAAGACTGCTTGAACATGGGCAATTCCTGTTTAGTGAAGGCGCGCCGCTCGCCCGCCGCAGCGCCAGGGAGCGCCCATGGAATCACATCGATCGCCATGGGTCAACCTTGAAGCCGGGCCCGCGCGGGCGTTGTCCGAGAGCTTGTAGGACTCGGCTGACAACGGAATCGGCTCGCTGTCAGTATTGGTGCGCGGGCTGGCTTTCTACGATGAGGCTATGAGCTTGCACCCCTTGGCGCAAGCCCTCACATGGGCCCAGCCAGTGCGCCTGGCGCGGTCCGATCGCTTCGGGAGCCTAGCCATGCTGCAATATGCACTCGTATTTTTCGTCATCGCCCTGATCGCCGCGATCTTCGGCTTCGGCGGGATTGCCGCCGGCGCCGTGGAAATCGCCAAGATCCTGTTCTTCATCTTCCTGGTCGTGGCGCTGGTCGCCGCGGTGATGGGCCTGGTCCGCAGGGGGCGATGACACCGGCCGCGAGCCGTTTTTCCCCACCGCCGACCGAACCTGAGGAGACCGTATGCTGACGCAGAACCCGAAAGTCAGGAAGGAACTGAACCACCTGTCCGACAGTGCCGACAGTGCCATCCGCCATATCAGGCATGCCGCGCGCGACACGCGCGATGCGGCAGCGCCGGTATCCGCAGAAGTCAAGGCGCTGATCGCCCAGCTGGAGCACACCATCGAAGTACTGGCGCGCGAGGGCTCTGCCGAGAGCATGCGCGCCGGGCAGCGCCTGCGCGAGCGGGCCACCGACATGGCGCATCGGCTGCGCGCCCAGACCACCGACGGCATGATGCGCGCCCGCGAGCGCATGGATGGTGCGGTGGAACACGCCCAGCACCGCGTGGCCGAGTCGCCGCTGAAGGCGGTGGCGATCGCGGCGGCCGTGGGGGCGCTGATCGGGCTGCTGCTGGCCAATGGCCGGCGCCATTCAGAGGAGGATTAGGCCCGCCCCCAGCCACCACACCGATACCGGGATCCGCCTGGCACGCCGTGCGGGTCCTGCAAGGGATTCCCCCTTTCCGGAATTCTCGTCCGGAAGCCCGGCAGCCCACTGCGGTGCCGGGCTTTTTTTTGCGCGCGGCGATCCGTGCCGCACGCAACCGGGTGTCTGTTCCCGTCACACCCCCCACATCACGTTGGCGCCCTCACGCTGGGAGGCACGCAGCATGTCCAGGAACGGGTAGGCGCGCTGGCCCAGGTGCAGCGGTTCTTCCTCGTCTTCGTCCTTGCCGGTGTCCGCTTCGACGGCCGAGCTGGCGGGATGGGTCTTGGCATCGGCGACCGCGGCTTCCAGCTTGTGGATCGCGGTTGGAAGCTCTTCAACGGTGATCACCCCTCGTTCCCCGAGGCGCTTGCCGATGATGCCAAGCAGCGTCATCGCCAGATCCTTCATCATGATCAGGTCCTGCGCGGCGTGGGATTTGAAGGTGATCAGCATGATGTGTTTTCCTTTCACGGAGAGGCGGGGGCGTTCCCGGGGGCGGGAAGTCTCGCTGATTTTGGCCCCGGATTGTGGCCCGGGGCCATCCTCGCGCATGATGTCAGCATAGCACCTGATAAAATTCGGCGTTCCCGATTCCCATGCCTGTCACGCGGCGCGGCGTTGCTTTGCCGTCACTTGCCGTATTCCGGGCGCCGGCGCTGCCCCAGGGGCTGCGCCTGAATACCTTGCCCACAGGGCTTCCGACATCCATGCTGCCTGTTCAGACCTCTAATCTTGCCGCCGCGTTCACTGATGCGGTGCGCGCGCTCGCCCCGGCCGATGCCACCCTGCCCGCCGTCACCTTCGAGCGGCCCAAGGTGGCCGCCCACGGAGACCTTGCCTGCAACATCGCCATGCAGGTCGCGCGCGCGCTCAAGAGCAATCCGCGCGAGCTGGCCCAGCGCATCGTCGATGCGGTGCAGGCCGACGCGCGCGCGCAGGGCCTGGTCCAGGCCATGGAGATTGCCGGCCCCGGCTTCATCAACCTGCGCCTGACCCCGGCCGCCAAGGCCGACGTGCTGCGCGCGGTGCTGGCCGAGGGCGACCGCTACGGCGCGCGCGAGCGCGGCGTGCACGGCCAGGTGCTGGTGGAGTTCGTCTCGGCCAACCCGACCGGCCCGCTTCACGTTGGCCACGGGCGCCAGGCGGCGCTGGGCGATGCGCTGGCCAACCTGCTGTCGTGGCAGGGCTTCCACGTGCACCGCGAGTTCTACTACAACGACGCCGGCGTGCAGATCCAGACCCTGGCGCTGTCGGTGCAGGCGCGCGCGCGCGGCCTCAAGCCGGGCGACGCCAGCTGGCCTGAGGCCGCCTACAACGGCGACTACATCGCCGACATCGCCGCCGATTTCCTGGCCGGCAAGACTGTCAGCGCCTCGGACGGCGAGCCCGTGACCGCGTCAGGCAACGTCGAGGACATCGACTCGATCCGCAAGTTTGCCGTCACCTACCTGCGCAATGAGCAGGACATCGACCTGCAGGCCTTCGGCGTCAAGTTCGACCGCTACTACCTGGAGTCGTCGCTGTATAGCGACGGCCGCGTCGAAGCCGCGGTGCAGTCGCTGATCGGCAAGGGCAAGACCTACGAGAGCGAGGGCGCGCTGTGGCTGCGCACCACCGACGACGGCGACGACAAGGACCGCGTGATGAAGAAGAGCGACGGCACCTATACGTACTTCGTGCCGGACGTGGCCTACCACACCACCAAGTGGGAGCGTGGCTTCACCAAGGTCATCAACGTGCAGGGCAGCGACCACCACGGCACCATCGCGCGCGTGCGCGCCGGCCTGCAGGGCCTGGACATGGGCATCCCGCAGGGCTACCCCGACTACGTGCTGCACAAGATGGTCACCGTGATGAAGAACGGCGAGGAGGTCAAGATCTCCAAGCGCGCCGGCTCCTATGTCACCGTGCGCGACCTGATCGAATGGTCCAACGGCCAGGACGACACCTGCGAGACCATCCGCGGCTGCCTGGAGCAAGGCGTGGCCGACTGGCCCGCGCACTTCACCCGTGGCCGCGACGCGGTGCGCTTCTTCCTGCTGTCGCGCAAGGCCGATACCGAGTTCGTGTTCGACGTCGACCTCGCGCTCAAGCAGAGCGACGAGAACCCGGTGTACTACGTGCAGTACGCCCATGCCCGCATCTGCTCGATCTTCGAGTCGTGGGGCGGCGCGGACTGGGAAGCCCGCCTGGCCGAGCTGGCCGGCGCCGACCTGTCCGCCGTGACCGGCCCCGAAGCCAGCGCCCAGGCGCAGGCGCTGGGACAGCGCCTGGCCGAGTTCCCGGACATGCTGTCGGCCGCCGCCGCCGAGCTGGCGCCGCATGCGGTCGCCTTCTACCTGCGCGACCTGGCCGGCGACTTCCACGCCTTCTACAACGCCGACCGCGTGCTGGTGGACGACGAGGCCGTCAAGCGCGCCCGGCTGGCGCTGCTGGCCGCCACGCGCCAGGTGCTGCGCAACGGCCTGGCGGTGATCGGCGTGTCCGCTCCGCGCCGCATGTAAGCAGACGTCCGGCGTCCCCCGCGCGGGACGCACGGGGCCGTCCGGCCCCGGGGACGATGCCAGTGCTGCCGTTGGCGGCGCTGGCCCTATAATCCCGGCATCACCGAAGAGGACTTCATGCAACAGCAACGCAAGCGCGAGTCGCGCCATGTCCGCCGCAACCAGCAACGCGGCGGTACGTTCCTGGGCCTGGTGCTCGGGCTGATCGTCGGGCTGGCCATCGCCGTGGTGGTCGCCCTGTACATCACCAAGTCGCCGACCCCGTTCCAGCAGAAGAGTGCCCCGCGCCCGAGCGAGCCGGGTAATGTCACCAGCCAGCTGCCGCCGCCGGCCCAGCGCGCCGACGAGGGCCCGAGCGACCCCAACAAGCCGCTGTGGAGCAAGACCCCGGCCAAGCCGGTGGGCCAGCCGCCCGAGCCGGAACCGAAGGCGAACGGCCGTTCTGGCCAGAACGGCCAGCAACCCCCGGTGGCAGTGGCCCGTCCGGCCGAGAAGCCGGTGGAAAAGCCCGCGGAAAAGCCGGCTGACAAGCCCGTCGCCAGCAAGCCGGCCGAGAAGCCGGTGGCCGACCCGATCGCCGAGATCGCCCAGGCCGACGCCAACAAGGTGGGCTACCTGCTGCAGGTGGGCGCGTTCCGCTCGTCGGACGACGCCGACCGCCAGAAGGCCAACCTGGCGATGCAGGGCTTCGAAGCCAGGATCACCGAACGCGACGTCAACGGCGTCAAGATGTACCGGGTGCGCCTGGGGCCGTTCAACCGCATCGAAGACATGAACAAGGCACGCGACCGGCTGCAGTCGTCCGGCTTCGAGGCCTCGGTGATCCGCTTCACCAAGCAGTAAGCCGGACCGCAGGGTCAGGCGTTATTCCGGTCGTGCCGGCGGCACTGGCTGTCATCGCCGGTAACCGCCGCAACACGTTGTCACTAGAAGTGGCCGGCGTTCCGCTGAACCGGACGCCGCCGCCGCTGTCATACGCTCATCGTCCAAACCGCAAGGCCGCACCAAGATGAAAAAACTCGCCGCACTGTTCGCCATGTTCGCCGCCGTGGGCGGCCTGCTGATGTCCGCCCCGTCCCGGGCGGCGCCCGCCGAGGGCAAGGAATACCAGGTCCTGAAGGCGGCCCAGCCGGTCGCCGCGGGCAAGATCGAGGTGACCGAGTTCTTCTGGTACGGCTGCCCGCACTGCTACGATTTCGAGCCGGATCTGGAAGCCTGGGTCAAGAAGCAGGGCAGCAACGTGGTCTTCAAGCGCGTGCCGGTCGCGTTCCGTGACGACCTGCTGCCGCACACCAAGATCTTCTATGCGCTGGAAGCCATCGGCAAGCTCGACGCCATGCACACCAAGGTCTTCAACGCCATCCACGTGGACCGCAAGCGCATGACGGACCCCAACGAGATCGCCGACTTCATGGCCAAGAACGGTGTGGACCGCAAGGCCTTCCTGGACGCCTACAACTCGTTCACGGTGACCACCAACTCGCAGCGCGCCAACAAGATCGCCGACGCCTACAAGATCGACGGCGTGCCGACCGTGGTGGTGCAGGGCAAGTTCGTGACCTCGCCGTCGATTGCCGGCAACAAGCAGGGCGCGATCCAGACCATGGATTACCTGGTGGACCAGGTGAAGGCGAAGAAGATGTAATCTGCTGGCGGCCTTCGCAAGCCGAGGGTTATCCAACACCTGTAGCAAGCCAAACGGCTGGTATCCTGTACCAGCCGTTTTTTATTTCAGACCGCAACCCTGCCTTCATGCGTCCTCTCAAAGTCTTCCTGACCGGCGCCTCCAGCGGCCTGGGCCAGGCTCTCGCGCGCGAATACGCGTCGCAGGGCGCCATCCTCGGGCTGGTGGCGCGCCGCGAGGACGCGCTGCGCGAGTTTGTCGCCACGCTGCCCAACCCGGGCGCGGTGCGCGTCTACGGCGCCGATGTGCGCGATGCCGACGCCATGGCGCGCGCCGCGCAGGACTTCCTTGGGCATTTCGGCTGCCCGGACGTGGTGATCGCCAATGCCGGGGTCTCGGTCGGCACCGTCGCCAGCGAGCGCGAGGACCTCGACGCCTTCCGCCAGGTGATGGATACCAACTGGTTCGGCGTGCTGACCACATTCCAGCCCTTCCTGCGCGCGATGCAGGCGCGCGAGCCTGGCCACTTCGGGCGCCGCGGCACGCTGGTGGGCATTGCCAGCGTCGCCGGCGTGCGCGGGCTACCGGGCGCGGGCGCCTACAGCGCGTCCAAGTCGGCGGTGATCAAGCTGCTGGAAAGCCTGCGGCTGGAGCAGCGCGCGCACGGCATCCGCGTGGTCACGATCGCGCCTGGCTATATCCGCACGCCGATGACCGCGCACAACCCGTACCGCATGCCGTTCCTGACCGATGCCGACGTGTTCGCGCGCAAGGCCGTCCGCGTGATCGCAGCCGGCCGGCGTTTCCGCGTGATTCCGTGGCCGATGGGCGTGGTGGCGGCGCTGCTGCACGTGATGCCGCGCTGGCTCTACGATGCGCTGGCCGCGGGCGCGCCGCGCAAGCCGCGGCGCGCCGACCCGCCGCAGGAGCCCTGACCATGTGGCGCGACGCCATCGGCCAGCAGCATGCCGCCGCCAGCGGGGTGGTGCGGATCGCGTCGCTGGTGCCGTCGGTGACGGAGTTGCTGTTCGCGCTCGGGCTGGCCCGGCAGATGGTGGCGCGCACCGGCTTCTGCATCCACCCGGAACCGGCCGTGCGCGCGGTGCCCAAGGTGGGCGGCACCAAGGACGTGAACGTGGCGCGGCTGCGCGAGCTGGCGCCCACGCACGTGGTGGTCAATATCGATGAGAACCGGCGCGAGACCGTGGACGAGATCCGCGCGTTCGTGCCCAATGTGATCGTCACCCATCCGTGCGCGCCGGAAGACAATCTGGGCCTGTACCAGCTGCTGGGCGGCATCTTCGGCTGCCACGCCGAAGCCGAGGCGCTGTGCACGGCGCTGCAGGTGCAGCTGGACGCGATCTGCGTGCGCCCGTGGCCGGCGCGCCGCGTGCTGTATACGATCTGGCAGGACCCGTGGATGACGGTGTCGCGCGACACCTATATCAGCCGCTTGCTGGCGCTGGCCAACTGGCAGACCTGGCCGGACGGCGGCGCTGCATTGCAAGCCTGCGTGGGCGGCGACTGCAGCCGCCCCAACGCGCCCGGCGAGCGCTATCCCACCTTCCGCTGGAGCGACGCGCTGGTGCGCGAGCTCGACCTCGTGCTGCTGTCGACCGAGCCCTACCGCTTTACCGAAGACCACGCCGACGCGCTCGAGCGCCAGCTTGGCAAGCCGGTGCTGCTGGTCGACGGCGAGATGCTGTCCTGGTATGGCAGCCGCGCCATCGACGGGGTGCGCTACCTGGCGGCGCTGGCGGCCGCCAACTAAGGCCCTGCTAAGCCAGTCAGGCCGCGCGGAAGCGGATCACGCCGTCGTCGCCGGTCTCCCGCACCAGTTCGCCACGGTGCCACAGGCAGTGCAGGTGGGCCAGCGACTCGCCCATGGCGAAGGTCATCTGGTGGATGTCGAACTGGCGCTTGAAGATCACGCTGACGATGTCGTGCGCGCTGCAGGCCTTCCCGCCGCAGGCTTCGAGCGTTTCGGCGAGGCGGTCGGCATGGTGCTCGCGCAGCTGCATGATGCGGGTATGCAGGTTGCGGAAGGGGCGGCCGTGCGAGGGCAGGATCAGCACGTCCTGCGGCAGTGGCTCATACTTGCCGAGCGAGTCCAGGTAAAGCTGCAGCGAATTGCCTTCGGGCTCCATGTCGAACACGCTGACATTGGTCGAGATGCGCGGCAGCACCATGTCGCCGGAGATCAGCACATTGGTGGCGGCGTTGTACAGCGCCACGTGCTCGGGCGAATGGCCGAAGCCGGTGATCACGCGCCAGGCCGAGGTCGCCGCATCGGTGCCGATCCGTACCGTGTCGCCTTCCATCATGCGGCGGTACTGCGCCGGCAGGTCCGGCACCAGCGACGGGTAGTAGGTCTTGCGCGCGCGCAGCTTTTCCTGGCTGTCGGCATCGGTCAGGCCGTGCAGCGCGAAGTGCGCGGCGGCGGCGTCGCCGCCCGCGCTGGAGCCGGCACCGGTGCCGCTGCCCATCACGCGCGCGCTCATGTAGTCGCCCAGGCTCATCCACAGCCGTACGCCGAAGCGCTTGCACAGCCAGTGCGCCAGGCCGACGTGGTCGGGGTGGCTGTGCGTCACCAGCACGCGCACCACCGGCAGGCCTTCCAGCTCATTGGCGAAGATGGTTTCCCAGTGGCCCTTGATGATGTCGTTGGTGATGCCGCAGTCGATGATGGTCCAGCCGTCGCGGCCGTCCAGGCGGTCGCGCAGCAGCCACAGGTTGATATGGTCGAGCGCGAACGGCAGCGGCATGCGCAGCCAGTAGACGCCGGGGGCGACTTCCTGCTTGGAGCCGGGCTCGGGCATGGTGTCGCCGAACGGGTATTGGAGCTGGTGTTCGAGTGCGTTCATGAGGAGTCTCGTGGTCGAAGCCTGGCGCCAGGGCGCGGGCTTTCTCGTTCTGCCGCCACGCCCGGCCCGAAAGACCTGGGGCGTGAAAGCACCGGTTGCCAGCCGTCCTGGTTGACGCTAACGTAAACGTCAATCATACGGCTCGTTTCCATCTTAAGCGAAAACTTGACTTCACAACGAACGACCGTTCACTTTCTTTGGGCAGGCTATGTCAGCGACGCCAGCGGCGGCTTCCGCCACCTTCACCATCACCGACCTTGCGCGTGAATTTGACATCACGCCCCGGGCCATCCGTTTCTACGAGGACCAGGGCCTGCTGTCGCCGGAGCGCGAAGGGCCGGGCGGGCGCAAGCGGGTCTACAACGGCCGTGAACGGACCCGGCTGAAGCTGACGCTGCGCGGCAAGAGGTTGGGGCTTACTCTCAATGAGATCCGCGAGATCCTTGATCTCTACGAGTCGCCGCGCGACACCACCCCGCAGCTGGAGCGCTTCCTGCACTCGCTCGCGGCGCACCGGCGCACGCTGGAGCAGCAGATGGAAGACTTGCAGGCTCAATTGGCCGAGATCGACCAGCATGAGCGGCAGTGCAGGGCCTTGCTGGCCGCGCAGACCGGCAAGCCGCAGCCGGCCACGGAAGGCGGCGATGCGCCGGCCCGGACCACCGCCGCCTGAAGCGCCACTTCCACCGGCATCCGTGCCGGATGGGATTGACGTTTACGTAAACGTCAATAGAATACCCGGACAGCGCGCGCAGCCTGTGGCTGCCCGGCGACCCAACGTTTTCACACCGGAACTCCGCCATGACGTCATCCAACGCCAGTGCCGTACCCGCTGAACCAGGATCGCTGTCCGCCGCGCGCGCCGACGCCATTGCCACCAGTTTTTCCCGCCAGGGGCTGATGACCACCTTTGGCGCGAGCCTGCGGCGGGTGGACCGCGGCGAGGTCGAGCTGGCGATGCCGTGGTCCGACGGCGTGACCCAGCAGCACGGCTTCTTCCACGGCGGCGCGGTGGGTGCGCTGGCAGACAGCGCCTGCGGCTATGCCGCGCTGACGATGGTGGGCGAAGATGAGGCGGGCCTGACCGCCGAATACAAGATCAACCTGCTGTCTCCCGCCCAGGGCGAACGCCTGGTGGCGGTGGGGCGGGTCCTCAAGCCCGGGCGCACGCTGATCGTGGCGCAGGGCGATGTCTATGTCGAGCAGGACGGCCGCCGCAAGCAGGTGGCCACCATGCTGATGACGCTGTGCGTGGTCAAGACACTGGGCCACGTCTGAACTGGCGGATCCGGCCATCCATCCGGAACCCGACACACATACCGATTCCAAACAGGAGACCATCATGACCGAACTGCCAGGCCTGAAATTCGATCTGGGCGAAGACATCGAGATGCTGCGCAACTCCGTGCGCGACTGGGCCCAGGCCGAACTAGCCCCGCGCGCCGCCGAGATCGACCGCACCGACCAGTTCCCGATGGACGCCTGGAAGAAGATGGGCGACCTGGGCGT
>NZ_JBYSYC010000061.1:0-41203 GCF_058782875.1 Cupriavidus sp. FW305-F7
ACGGCGGCCTCCTGTACGACTCGGACTACTACGGCGACGACCTGCCCTTCTGGACCGAAGTCGAAGTCACCGGCGGCAAGAAGAAGCCGCACCTGGTGGTGCCGTACACGCTCGACTCCAACGACATGCGCTTTGCCACGCCGCAGGGCTTCAATACCGGCGAACAATTCTTCCAGTACCTCAAGGACGCGTTCGACGTGCTGTACGAGGAAGGCGACCCGAGCGGACAGGACAGCCCCAAGATGCTGTCGGTCGGCATGCACTGCCGCCTGCTCGGCCGCCCGGGCCGCTTCCGCGCGCTGCAGCGCTTCCTCGACTATGTGCAGGGACACGACAAGGTGTGGATCTGCCGCCGTGTCGACATCGCCCGCCACTGGGCCGATACCCACCCCTACACCCCCCGGAACCAAGCATGAGCCAGACCTACACCATCGCCCAACTCAACACCATGCCTGTCGCGGAGTTCGTGCAGGTGCTGGGCGGCATCTACGAACATTCGCCGTGGTTTGCCGAGGCCGCTGCCGCGCAACGGCCCTTCGCCGACGGTGCCGCGCTGGCGCAGGCACTGCGCAAGGCCGTCGATGAAGCCGGCGAGGCGGCCCAGCTCAAGCTGGTGCGCGCTCACCCGGAGCTGGCCGGCAAGGCCGCCGTGCGCGGCGAGCTGACCGCCGAGTCCACGCGCGAGCAAAGCGGCGCCGGCCTGAACCTGTGCACGCCCGAGGAGTTCGACCGCCTGCAGTCGCTCAACGCGGCCTACAACCAGAAATTCGGCTTCCCGTTCATCCTGGCCGTGCGCGGCTACGACCGCCACGGGATCATCGCGGAGTTCGCGCGCCGCCTGGAAAACACGCCGCAGCACGAGTTGCAAACTTGCATCAACCAGATCCATCGCATTGCGCAGTTCCGGCTTGACGACTTAGTATCCGCCTGAGCAAAAAAGCGTCACCTGTATAACAAAAAACGCTGTACCCGATGCCGCCGGCACCCCATGTACCACCCACCACCGAGCCAGGCCAGGCGGCACGAATAAAAGCACCAAGACATTAGAAGAACCCGACAGGGACCCAGTACACAACGTTCCAAGCAGGATCGATCAAACCACGGAGGTCTAACAATGCAGAAGCAGTACAAGCCGGCACTAAAGCTGGCGGTGGTAGCGGCTACCCTTTTTTCCGGCGCGGCCATGGCCCAGTCCAGCGTCACGCTGTACGGCCAGGCTGACATGTTCGTCGGCGGCGTCAAGAGCCCGGGTTCGGGCGAGCGCGCATGGGTGGCCAACTCGGGCGGTATGCAGACGTCCTACTGGGGCATCAAGGGCACCGAAGACCTGGGCGGCGGCACCAAGGCCATCTTCGATCTGAACGGGTTCTTCCGCACGGACAGCGGCAACAGCGGCCGCTTCAACGGGGATTC
This sequence comes from Cupriavidus sp. FW305-F7, assembly GCF_058782875.1. Taxonomy (NCBI): domain Bacteria; kingdom Pseudomonadati; phylum Pseudomonadota; class Betaproteobacteria; order Burkholderiales; family Burkholderiaceae; genus Cupriavidus; species Cupriavidus sp. FW305-F7. Next base: position 1,414 of record NZ_JBYSYC010000061.1, read on the forward strand.
GATGTTCAGCCGCAATGCGTACGTCGGCCTGCAGAATGACAAGCTGGGTACGTTGAAGCTGGGCCGCAACACGACCCCGTACTTCATCTCGACCATCCTGTTCAACCCGCTGGTCGACTCGTACGTGTTCTCGCCGACCATCTTCCACACCTACTTCGGTGCCGCCAGCAATGGCGTGGTGGACCCGGGCATCATCGGCGACTCGGGCTGGAACAACTCGGTGCTGTACTCCACCCCGAACTTCGGCGGCCTGAGCGCGAACCTGATCTACTCGGCAGGCGAGAAGGCAGGTGCCGCGGGCCAGAACAAGTGGGGCGGCAACCTGATGTATTTCAACGGGCCGTTCGCCGCGACCGTCGCGTACCAGCAGGTCCGCTTCAACGCGGTTCCCGACGACCTGTCGAGCGCGGGCTTCAGCCGCCAGGACGCCGTCCTGGGCGGCATCACATACGACTTCAAGGTGGTCAAGCTGTTCGCCCAGGGCCAGTACATCAAGACCAAGGCCAGCACGGCCGCCAGCGGCGACATCAAGCACACCAACGGTCAGGTCGGGGCCTCGGTGCCGATCGGTGCCGGCAACGTGCTGGCGTCCTACGCCTATGGCAAGACCGAGAACGCAATCGGTGACTTCAAGCGCAACACGTTTGCCGTCGCCTACGACTACAACCTGTCCAAGCGCACCGACGTGTACGCCGCCTACTACTACGACAAGATCACCGGCATCGAGCACGGCGATACCTTCGGCGTGGGCGTGCGTCACAAGTTCTGATGACGTAACCGTCTCACCGGCAGTCCTGCAGCCCGCCCTTCCGGCGGGCTTTTTCATTGCCGCGTTCGCATCACACTGCGCGGAAATCTGCCACCGCAATGCTGCGCCGCGCCATCGCATGCCGTCCGGCAATACGGATCGAAAGCTAGCATTTCATAGATGGATTCAATTGGAAGCCCCCCTTCACGCTTCCTAGATTGGTGTTCCGGACCCTCAAAACGACATTGAGAGAGGTGATTCATGCGGCGCTACCCGAAGACCCGTTCCGAATTGATGGCCATCCTGAACCAGTGCCTCGACAACAACCCCGAGTGCGGCGAATGCGAACTGCACGCGGTGCGAATGCACCAGCCTGACCATACCGGATGCAACTGGAGCGCCGAGGTCGATTTCCCGCAGGAATATGTTGAAAACCTCGACACGCAGTTGGCCGCGGCCAAGTCGATCATCGTCGTGATGCGCGAGCAGTACAACGTGCTGCAATAGCAACCACGTCAAGTGCCTTCCCCCCGCGATTGCCGCGGGGCAGCATCAAACAAAAAGCCGGGTCAGACGACCCGGCTTTTTGCATTCTTGGTGACTTCGTTTTCAGCGCATCAGCGCACCGCGCCGCTCTCCGCCACGGCCACCGCCGTCATGTTGACGATACGGCGTGTGGTCGCCTGCGGGTTCAGGATGTGCACCGGCCTGGCCGCGCCCAGCAGGATCGGGCCCACCGTCACGCCCTGCCCGCCCGTGATCTTGAGCAGGTTGAAGGCGATATTGGCCGCGTCCAGCGTCGGCATCACCAGCAGGTTGGCGCTGCCGGCCAGCTTGGTCGACGGCAGGAAGTGGCGGCGCACGTCTTCGTCCAGTGCGGCGTCGCCCTGCATCTCGCCTTCCACTTCCAGGTGCGGTGCCACCTTGGCCAGGATAGCCGCAGCCTCGCGCATCTTGCGCGCCGACGGACGGGTCGAGGAACCGAACATCGAATGCGACATCAACGCGGCCTTGGGGACCAGGCCGAAACGCGCGATTTCCTCAGCGGCCAGTTGTGCGATCGCGGCCAGTTCCTCGGCGGAGGGATCGTCATTGACGAAGGTGTCAGTGATAAACAGCGTGTGCTTCTCCAACATCAGCGCGTTCATCGCGGCGAACACCTTGGCGCCAGGCGCCAGGCCGATCACGTCACGCACGTGCTCGAGGTGAGCCTCGAAGCGGCCGACCGTGCCGCACAGCAGCGCATCGGCATCGCCCATGTGCATCAGCATCGTGCCGATCAGCGTGTTGGAGCGGCGCAGCGCCACCTTGGCCATGTCCGGCGTCACGCCGTCGCGACCGCGCAGCGCGTGGTAGGCCTCGTGGTAGGCGCGGTAGCGCGGGTCTTCTTCCGGATTGACCAGGTCGAAGTCCACCCCGGCCTTGAGGCGCAGGCCGGCCTTCTCGATGCGCATCTGGATCACGTGCGGGCGGCCGATCAGGGTGGGGCGCGCCAGCCCTTCGTCCACCACGGTCTGCACGGCACGCAGCACGCGCTCTTCCTCGCCCTCGGCGTAGGCCACGCGCTTGGGCGCGGCCTTGGCGGCCGAGAACACCGGCTTCATGATCAGGCCGGTGTGATAGACATAGGTGGACAGCTGCTGGCGATACGCTTCGAGGTCCTTGATCGGGCGCGTGGCCACGCCGGATTCCTCCGCGGCCTTGGCCACCGCCGGCGCGATCTTCTCGATCAGGCGCTGGTCGAACGGGGTCGGGATGATGTAGTCCGGGCCAAACTTCAGCTCACGGCCGCCGTAGGCGGCGGCAACGGCGTCGTTCAGCTCGGCCTCGGCCAGCTCGGCGATGGCCTTGACGCAGGCCAGTTTCATCGCTTCCGTGATCTTGGTCGCGCCGCAATCCAGTGCGCCGCGGAAGATGTACGGGAAGCACAGCACGTTGTTGACCTGGTTCGGGTAGTCCGAACGGCCGGTGGCGATGATGCAGTCCGGGCGCGCGGCCTTGGCCACTTCCGGGCGGATTTCCGGCTCGGGGTTGGCCAGCGCCAGGATGATGGGCTTGTCGGCCATGGTCTTGACCATCTCGGCGGTCAGCACGCCGGCGGTCGAGCAACCCAGGAAGACGTCGGCGTCCTTGACGATGTCAGCCAGCGTGCGCGCCGAGGTGTCCTGTGCGTAGCGCGCCTTGTTGGCTTCCATGTTGACGTCGCGGCCAACGTAGATTACGCCCTTGGAGTCCACCACCGAGATGTTCTCGCGCTTCACGCCCAGGCTGACCATGGTGTCCAGACAGGCAATGGCAGCCGCGCCGGCGCCGGACACGGCCAGTTTCACCTTGCCGACGTCCTTGCCGACCACCTTCAGGCCATTGAGCAGCGCCGCGGTCGAAATGATGGCGGTGCCGTGCTGGTCGTCGTGGAAGACGGGGATGTTCATGCGCTCGCGCAGCTTCTGCTCGATGTAGAAGCATTCCGGCGCCTTGATGTCTTCCAGGTTCACGCCGCCCAGCGTGGGCTCGAGCGCGGCAACGATCTCGACGATCTTGTCCGGGTCGCGCGCGTCGAGCTCGATGTCGAACACGTCGATGCCGGCGAACTTCTTGAACAGGCAGCCCTTGCCCTCCATCACCGGCTTGCCGGCCAGCGGGCCGATATCGCCCAGGCCCAGCACGGCGGTGCCGTTGGTGATCACGGCCACCAGGTTGGCGCGCGAGGTGTACTCGGCGGCGGTGGCGGGGTCCTTGGCGATTTCCTCGCAGGCATAGGCCACGCCCGGCGAGTAGGCCAGCGACAGGTCGCGCTGGTTGGACAGCGCCTTGGTCGCGGTTACCTGGATCTTTCCCTTGGTGGGGCTGCGGTGGTATTCCAGCGCAGCGAGGCGCAGCTGCGCTTCAGGACTGTTCGGGGCATGTTGCGGTGCATCACCGCTAATCTTGCTGCTCATTGGCTCGTCCGGAAAATGGCCCGGACCGGAAGCGCCCCTCTCCCGCCAAGAACCGGCTCGGGCCCGATCGAGAAGTCTCAGGATACGGGCCGGCAGCGAATGACAACGCCTGGCAGCGAAACTGGCGATTCCGGCAGACAGGCCGGAAAAATCGAGCAACCATTCTAGCCCACGTGTCCGCGCAAAGTACCACCACAGCCCGCCTGCAGGCCGTTTTTTGAGTGGATTATTCCAGTTAAACAGCTTTTACCATTGCGTATGCAATGCGGGTGCAGACGCATGCCCCTGCATGCATCCGCACGCATCGCCTGGCCAGGACCGCGCGGCCGGCCCCCGGCTGCCCTACTTTGAGTTTTTCTCGACCTCCAGCGTCACCCTGCGCGGACGGCCGCTCTCGGCCGGGAAGTCGGTAAAGGCGCTGCGGATCAGGTAGGGCATGACCGCCGGCAGGCTGCCGTTTTCGGTCTGGTTCTGCGCGGTGACCTGGTAGATCCGCTTGCCGCTGGCCGCATCCCTGAAATACACCCGCAGGCTGGAGAACGTCACCGGCACGTCGCGCACCACGGTCTGCGGCGGCCAGTAGCCCGGCCCCCATGGGCCCCACGGACCCCAGGGCCCGTAGGGGCGGTAGTAGCCGGGCCCCCAGTAAGGGCCCCACGGGCCGTACCACGGGTCCGAGTAGACGGTCTCGGCCACGCGCACGATGCCGGGCGCGGCATCGAAGTCCATGCTGACGCGATAGCGCGCCTGTTTCGCCGGCACCTGCTCGAAGCCGATCCCCGCCAGCGCCGCGGCCAGCCACTGCTCATAGGTCTGGCGGTCCAGCTGCGCCGCCTGCTCGGCGCTGCGCTCGAAGCTGTAGGTGCGCGGCGCATCGTTCTGCCAGCCCGGCTGGCGGAACGCCGTGACATCGGTCACCACTGTGCTGGCGCACCCTGACAGCAACAGCGCCGCCAGCAACGCCATCGCCCCCCACCACCTGCGCGGCCCCACCGCTCCTGCATTGCCGACACCGCCTGCGCGCTGCCACATAGTGCTACCTCGCTTTCCTCTGAATACCCACGTGTCTCTGAGACCACGCCGCCGGCGCGGAATTCCCCGCAGCATGCCGATGCCGTGCTGCGCCGGGCCGCGCCCCGACCCCTTGGCTACAATGAGGACTTCAGCGCCATGCTTCGCTGCCGCGCGCATGGCCCGCCCCCTTTCCTAACGGTCTTCCGAAGACAGGATCTTTCCATGCTGCGCACCGACACGCCCGTTACCGTCTATCGCAAGGACTATACCCCGCCGCCGTTCGCCATCGACCACGCCGAGCTGGTGCTGGACCTCGATCCCCAGCGCACCGTGGTCACCAGCACGCTGCGCTTCGCGCGCCAGGCCGGCGCGCCCGACGCACCGCTGGTGCTGGCCGGCGAGGAACTCGAACTGATCGGCGTCAGCCTGGAGGGCAAGCCGGTCGCCAACGCGACCCAGGATGCCGGCACGCTGACCATCCCCGGCCTGCCGGCGCAGGGCACGCTGGAGATCACCACGGCGTGCCAGCCCGCGGCCAATACCACGCTGTCGGGCCTGTACGTGTCCAACGGCAACTTCTTCACCCAGTGCGAAGCCGAGGGCTTTCGCCGCATCACCTACTTCCTGGACCGCCCCGACGTGATGGCGACCTACCGCGTCACGCTGCGCGCCGACCGCGCCGCCTATCCGGTGCTGCTGTCCAACGGCAACCTGGTGAGCCAGCGAGAACTGCCCGACGGCCGCCACGAAGCCGTGTGGGAAGACCCCTTCCGCAAGCCGGCCTACCTGTTCGCGCTGGTCGCGGGCAAGCTCGAATGCATCGAGGAACGGATCCAGTCCGCCTCCGGCAAGGACAAGCTGCTGCAGGTCTGGGTCGAGGCGCGCGACCTCGACAAGACCCGCCACGCTATGGATTCGCTGATCCATTCGATCCGCTGGGACGAGCGCCGCTTCGGGCTGGAACTTGACCTGGATCGCTTCATGATCGTCGCCGTGGGCGACTTCAACATGGGCGCGATGGAGAACAAGGGCCTGAACATCTTCAACACCAAGTACGTGCTGGCCAACGCGCAGACCGCCACCGACACGGACTTCGCCAATATCGAGGCGGTGGTCGGCCATGAGTACTTCCACAACTGGACCGGCAACCGCGTGACCTGCCGCGACTGGTTCCAGCTTTCGCTCAAGGAAGGCCTGACGGTGTTCCGCGACCAGGAGTTCTCGGCCGACATGATGGGCTCGGAATCCGGCCGCGCGGTCAAGCGCATCGAGGACGTTCGCGTGCTGCGCCAGGTGCAGTTCCCCGAGGACGCCGGCCCGATGGCGCACCCGGTGCGCCCCGACAGCTATGAAGAGATCAACAACTTCTACACGGTCACCGTGTACGAGAAAGGCGCCGAAGTCGTGCGCATGTACCAGACCCTGCTCGGCCGCGAGGGCTTCCGCAAGGGCATGGACCTGTACTTCCAGCGCCATGACGGCCAGGCCGTCACCTGCGACGACTTCCGTGCGGCAATGGCCGATGCCAACGGCCGCGACCTGAGCCAGTTCGGCCTGTGGTACAGCCAGGCCGGCACCCCGGTGGTGACGGCGCGCACGGACTGGAACGGCGACGACGGCAGCCTGACGCTGACGCTGTCGCAGCGCTGCCCCAAGGTCGGCATCGAGACCCGCGCCGGCACGCCCGAGAAGCAGCCCTTCCATATCCCGTTCGCGCTCGGACTGCTTGGCGCAGACGGCAAGGACCTGCCGCTGCAGCTCGAAGGCGAAAGCACGCCCGGAGCGACCACGCGCGTGCTCGACTTCACGCAGGCCGAGCAGCGCTTCCGCTTCATCAACCTGCCGCGCGGCGCCAGTGCCCCGCTGCCCTCGCTGCTGCGCAACTTCTCGGCGCCGGTGATCGTCGATGCCGAGTACACCGACGCGCAGCTGACCTTCCAGCTGTCGCACGACAGCGACGCCTTCAACCGCTGGGAAGCCGGCCAGCGCCTGGCCACGCGCGCGCTGCTGCAGATGGTGGCAGACGTGCAGGCCGGGCGCGAGCTCAAGCTCGAGCCCGCGCTGGTGCAGGCCATGGGCGCCGTGCTGACCGACGACACGCTCAATCCCGCCTTCCGCGAACAGGCGCTGGTGCTGCCCGCCGAGGCCTACCTGGCTGAGCGCATGGGCGTGGCCGATCCCGCCGCCATCCACCGCGCCCGCCAGTTCATGCGCGAAGGCCTGGCGCGCGCGCTGCAGGCCGACTGGCTCGCCGCCTACGAGGGCAACGCCACGCCGGGCAACTACTCGCCCGATGCCACATCCGCCGCCAGGCGCGCACTGCGCAACCTTGCGCTCGGCTACCTGGCCGACAGCGGCGACGCCGCGATGCAGGCGCTGGCCGAGCAGCAGTACCAGAACGCCGACAACATGACTGACCGCTTCGCCGCGCTGTCGGCGCTGGTCAACAGTTTCGCCCCCGGGCGCGAGCATGCGCTGGCGGACTTCTACGAGCGCTTCGAGGACGACCCGCTGGTGATCGACAAATGGTTCTCGCTGCAAGGCATGCAGCGCGGTGAAGTCGGCCCGCACGCCGGCAAGCGCACCATCGACACCGTGCTCGCGCTGATGGAGCACCCCGCCTTCAACCTGCGCAACCCCAACCGCGCGCGTTCGCTCATCTTCAGCTTCTGCTCCGGCAACCCGGCGCAGTTCCACGCCCAGGACGGCTCGGGCTACCGTTTCTGGGCCGACCAGGTGCTGGCGCTCGATGCCATCAACCCGCAAGTGGCCGCGCGCCTGGCGCGGGTGATGGACCGCTGGCAGAAATACGAACTGGCGCTGCGCGACCGCATGCGCGCCGAACTGGAACGCGTCGCCGCCAGCAGCACGCTGTCGCGCGACGTGCGCGAGATCGTCGGCAAGGCGCTCGCCGCCTGAGCGGCGGGAACGACACAGGGAGGCCCGCCAACGCCCCCTTTGCCCGGCCAAGCGCGGCCGGGCATGTAGAATTGCGGCCATCCAAGGAGAACCAACCATGACTCGCATCAGCCTCACCCGCTACCTGGTCGAGGAGCAGCGCAAGCACAACACGATCCAGCCCGAACTGCGGCTGCTGATCGAAGTGGTCGCGCGCGCCTGCAAGGCCATTTCCAACGCCGTCAGCAAGGGCGCCCTCGCCGGCGTGCTGGGCTCGGCCGGCACCGGCAACGTCCAGGGCGAAACCCAGCAGAAGCTGGACGTGATCGCCAATGAAGTGCTGCTCGACGCCAACGAATGGGGCGGCCACCTCGCCGCCATGGCGTCGGAAGAAATGGAATCGTTCTACGAGATTCCCAACCGCTACCCGAAGGGCGAATACCTGCTGATGTTCGACCCGCTGGACGGCTCGTCGAACATTGACGTCAATGTCTCGATCGGCACCATCTTCTCGGTGCTGCACATGCCCAAGCCGGGCCAGACCGTGACCGAGGCCGACTTCATGCAGCCCGGCACCCACCAGGTCGCCGCCGGCTACGCCGTATACGGCCCGCAGACCACGCTGGTGCTGACCGTCGGCAACGGCGTGCACATGTTCACGCTCGACCGCGAGGCAGGCAGCTTCGTGCTGACGCACTCCAACGTGACGATCCCGGACGACACCAAGGAATTCGCCATCAACATGTCGAACATGCGCCACTGGGCCCCGCCCGTGCGCCGCTATATCGACGAATGCCTGGCCGGCGAAGAAGGCCCGCGCGGCAAGAACTTCAACATGCGCTGGGTCGCCTCGATGGTTGCGGACGTGCACCGCATCCTGACCCGCGGCGGCGTCTTCATGTACCCGTGGGACAAGCGCGAGCCGGAAAAACCGGGCAAGCTGCGCCTGATGTACGAAGCCAACCCGATGGCCATGCTGGTCGAACAGGCCGGCGGCGCCGCCACCAACGGCCACCAGCGCATCATGGACGTGCAGCCCGAAAAACTGCACCAGCGCGTCTCCGTGATCCTGGGCTCCAAGAACGAAGTGGAACGCGTCACCCGCTACCACCTGGAAGCCGAAGGCAAGGCCTGATTCCGGCCGCGCGGCAACAGGACGGGGCGCCCAGGTGGCGCCCCGTTTTCTTTCGGCCCCGGCCGGATGGCACGGGCGACACAAAAGGGGTTCACAAGGCGGAAAAACGCTGCTACTATTGCGGGCTGTTCCAGTTCACCGGAACATGTTGCCGAAGTAGCTCAGTCGGTAGAGCAGCTCATTCGTAATGAGAAGGTCGGGGGTTCGATTCCTCTCTTCGGCACCACAGAATTCCAGGGCATCGCCCACACAAGCCAACCCGGACAGCGTCACGCTCTCCGGGTTTTTTGTTGCCTGGGATCCGGCAAAGCCGGCGGTGGCAGCGGGCGCCCCAGCCGTTGCGCCCACCAGTAGCGGAAGGGATGATCTAAATCGGGATAAAGCACCGGCTGGCTGAAGCAGCCGGCACGCTTCATCAGAAGGTAGGCAGCAAGCATGGCCGCCCAAAAAACTAGCAGTTCCACGATAACGGCCACCCTTGGATTTACAGGTGGCTGTTTTCATTATAGGTAGCCGTCTACCGCAGGGGGACGATGGCGCACCCCGTGCAAACCCTAGGGTCTGATTCCTCAATACACATCCGGCACGATCATCTCCTTCGGCACCGGTTGCCGCACATAGTCCTCATGCCGTTCGCGCCCCGGCAGCACCACGCTGGGCGCCTCTACGTCCGCATAGGGGACCTGGCTCAGCAGGTGATGGATGCAGTTCAGCCGTGCGCGCTTCTTGTCGTCGGCCTGCACCACCCACCACGGCGCTTCGGCAATGTGCGTGCGCTCGAGCATGATTTCCTTGGCCTTGGTGTAGTCCTCCCAGCGGCGCTGCGATTCCAGGTCCATCGGGCTCAGCTTCCACTGCTTGAGCGGATCGTGGATGCGGCTGAGGAAGCGCAGACGCTGTTCGTCGTGGGTGATCGAGAACCAGTACTTGATCACCTGGATGCCGGAGCGCACCAGCATCTTTTCGAACTCGGGCACGGAGCGGAAGAACTCTTCATACTGCTCGTCAGAGCAGAAGCCCATCACGCGTTCGACGCCGGCGCGGTTGTACCAGCTGCGGTCGAACAGCACGATCTCGCCGGCGGCGGGCAAGTGCGCCACGTAGCGCTGGAAGTACCACTGGGTGCGTTCGCGGTCGTTGGGCGCGGGCAGCGCCGCCACGCGGCAGACGCGCGGGTTCAGGCGCTGCGTGATGCGCTTGATCACGCCGCCCTTGCCGGCAGCGTCGCGTCCTTCGAAGATGATGACGATCTTGTGCCCGGTGGCGGCCACCCAGCTCTGCAGCCGCACCAGTTCGCCCTGCAGGCGGAACAGCTCGCGGAAATAGTGGCGGCGGCTGTCCTGCTCGGCCTCGTCGTCCAGGTGCACCGGATCGCCGAAGGCCTCGCTGGCTTCGCGGTCGTCCAGTTCCAGTTCGATCTCTTCGTCGTAGTAGTCGGCCACCTCGTTGTGGATGCGCCGCACCAATTCTGCTTCGCCCGGTCTCATCTGATCTGCTCCCTGTGGATACAACGCGGTCGCGGCGATACTCGCATGCCAGTATTGCAGCCGCGTGAAAACGGGGCAGGCCACCCGCCCTGCCCCGCCTTCCTGCCTGTCCCTGCAGGTTACGCCAGTTACGCCGCTGGATTGATGTTGTGGTTATGGCGGAACAGGTTGCCCGGATCGTAGCGCCGCTTCACCTCGACCAGCCGGTCGTAGTTGGGCCCGTAGGCCGCGCCAATGCGGTCGGTTTCTTCCTGCGTCAGGAAGTTCACATAGACGCTGCCCAGTGCAAAGGGCGCTGCCGCGCGGAACACTTCACGGGCCCAGCTGATGCACTTGTCGTCGTCAGCGGGCGCGTCCCAGCGCCCGTGCAGGTTCATGATGAAGTTGGCGTCGCGGCTGGCGTAGGCAGTCGCGTCAGGCGCGACGCGGTTGGTCTGCCCGCCCATGGCGCCGATAAAGACTTCGCATTGCGGCGAGGGCAGCTTTCCGATCTGCTCGATCAGCATCGTGATCAGGCCGTCGTCCAGCCCGGCGAAGTTGTGCGATTTCCAGTAATTGCGCGCGCCCGGCGTCAGCAAGGGGTCGAACGCCTGCTGCCATGCCGTAAGCGGCATGGGACCGACATGCTCGCCGTAGGGCGTGCCGAGCTTGCGCAAAGGCTCGACCAGTTCGGGGCCTTTGTCAGGCGGGCCGATATAGCAGATCGCCAGTGCCGCGATCGGCTTACCGTGCGCCTCGGGCGGCAGGAACGGCAGCGGCGGCGCCTGGCGCAGCACCACCCAGACGGTCAGCTCGTCCGGCATCGACTTGAACAGTTCACGATAGGCGGGCAGCACCGCGGCGGCCTGTTCCAGCGGATAGACGATCAGCCCGCCATAGACCTCGGGGCCGACCGGGTGCAGCCGGAACTCGAACATCGTCACCACGCCGAAGTTGCCGCCGCCGCCGCGTAGCGCCCAGAACAGGTCGGCGTTCTCGTCGGCGCTGGCGCGCACCAGCTTGCCGTCGGCAGTCACGACCTGTGCCGACACCAGGTTGTCGACGGTGGTGCCGAACTTGCGGCTGAGCCAGCCGAAGCCGCCGCCGAGCGTCAGCCCGGCCACGCCGGTGGTGGAGTTGATGCCCAGTGGCGTGGCGAGGCCAAAGGCCTGCGCTTCATGGTCGAAATCGCGCAGTGTGGCGCCAGGCTCCACGAAGCCACGTTGCGCGTGGGGATCGATGCGCACGGATTTCATCTGCGACAGGTCCAGCACCATGCCATCCTCGCAGATCGCCAGCCCGCCGATATTGTGGCCGCCGCCGCGTATCGACAGCAGCACGCCATGGTCGCGCGCGAAGTTGACCGCGGCGATCACGTCTGCAGCGCCCGCGGCCTGCACGATCAGTGGCGGACGGCGGTCGATCATCGCGTTCCAGATGCGGCGCGCTTCGTCGTAGCCGCTGCCGTCCGGCTGCAGCAGGCGCCCGCGCAGCTGTGTCTTGAGTGCCTCAATGTGTTCCTGCGATGGCTGGGCCATAGTGTGCCTCCCGATGCTGGTTGGAAACATCGGACGGCGCGCGGCGTCTGGGTGCAGGGAAATGGCCACGAGGACCGATGACTACATCATTTAAGGCAGGCACCACCTAAATGTAAATGGGGCTCTGGCCCCACGCGCACAATCTCCATGGCAAGTGCCGCAACGCGATCATGCCGCGCCGCCACCCTGCCGGCCTATCATGAATGAACAGCCGGCATGGCGCCCTCGCGCCGTCCGTCTGCGCCATGAACACAGCCAGCCACCCTCCCCTGTTCCTGTGCGGCGACGTAATGACCGGGCGCGGCATCGACCAGATCCTCGCGCATCCCAGCCAGCCGCTGCTGCATGAATCGTATGTGCATTCCGCGCTCGACTACGTGCGCCTGGCCGAGCACAAGGCCGGCCCGATCGCGCGCCCCGCCTCGCCGGAATACCCGTGGGGCGATGCCCTGGCGGAACTGGAAAGCCGTGTTGCGCGGCCGCGCATCGTCAACCTGGAAACCGCCATCACCACCAGCGACGATGCCTGGCCCGGCAAGGCGGTGCACTATCGCATGCATCCGGGCAATATCGCCTGCCTGCAGGCCGCCGGCATCGACTGTGCGGTGCTGGCCAACAACCATGTGATGGACTGGGGCCGCGCGGGCCTGACGGATACGCTGGCGGCGCTCGACGGCGCGCATATCGCGCATGCCGGCGCCGGCCCCGACGAGGCGAGCGCGGCGCACGCCGTACAGCTGCCGCTGCCCGGCGGCGGCCGCGTGCTGGTGCTGGCCCTCGCCATGGAAAATGCCGGCACCCCGGCGGCGTGGCGCGCCAGCGCCGGACATTCCGGCGTGAACCTGCTGGAAGACTGGTCCGTTGCCTCGCGCGAACGCATTGCCGCACAGGTGCGCAAGCTCAGGCGTGCCGGCGACGTCGTGGTGGTATCGATCCACTGGGGCCCGAACTGGGGCTACCACATCGACCCCGCGCAACGCGCCTTCGCCCGCGGGCTGGTGGAAAGCGGCGAAATCGACATTGTGCACGGGCATTCCTCGCATCATCCGCTGGGGATTGAGCTGCATGCCGGCAAGCCGATCCTGTACGGCTGCGGCGATTTCATCAACGATTACGAAGGCATCGGTGGCTACGACGAATACCGGCCGGACCTGGCGCTGATGGCCTTCGTCAGCTTCGATGCCGGCGGCAGCGCCGACCTGCGGCTGGTGCCGTTGCGGCGCAGCCATTTCCGTCTGGCCTACGCGCGCGAAGTGGATATGACGTGGCTGCAGGCCATGTTTGAAGACGAGGGACGGGCACTCGGCACCCGGGTGGAGCGAAGCGGATTGCATGAACTGCGCTTGTGGGCCGCATGAGCCTCAGTCCATGAAAAAGCCCGCCGTGGCGGCGGGCTGCACGAAATCGAATCGCCAGGCGTCAGTGGCGATGGATCATGTGATCAAACCATGTGCGCACTGACTGCTCCTGCTGCTGCAGCAGCGTCGGGTTCTTTTCCCGCAACATCCAGATGGTAAATGCGGCGCACGCAACAAGGGCGATCAGGACCAGCGCGGTAATCAAGGTGGCGGCCATAGCAACCTCCTTTGGATAATGGTTGCACCTTCAGTGTAGTTCGCCTGGCAGCCATCACGGAAAACAGAAAGGCCAGCCTTGATGGCTGGCCTTCCGGTTATTCCAGTGCCACGTGAGTTGGTTCCGTGTAACGCTTCCGCAGAGTGCTGATCCGCTTCTTCATTCACTGCCCGACTCTAGCTCTCTCGCCCATCCTGCGGCACCCCAGGACATAACTGCAGCATAGTACAAATCCCCGCGGATAACAGCGCGCGTTCAGCTGACGGCGATGCGGTCGTCGACCAGACGTATCTGGCCGCCAGGCTTGTCTTCCATCACTTTGAGCACGCGGCTGCCAACCTGCAGCGTGACGCCGCCATGGATGCGGCGCGCGGCGTCGATCACGGCCTCGGCGGCCGGCTGCATCTGCTGCCCCAGTTCGGTCAGGCGTGCCTCCAGCTCGAACAGATCGCGCGACAGCTTGAACAGTGTCGCGCGCGCCTTTTCGCGCAGGTCACCCACGGCCTTCTCGGGATGCTTGGCAAAGAAATCCACCAGCTGCTTGACCTTGTTCTGCTCTGCCAGCATGCGGCGGCGCTCGGCTTCCAGCGCGGCGCGCTGTGCGTCGGCAAAAGGATTCAGGCCGACCTGGATGCTGGTGGCGGTGCCGGCAGGTGCGCCCAGCACCGCGGCGCGCACCGCCAGCAAGGCACGGCTGCGGCCGCCGCTGATGCTGCCCTGCGCGCCGGTGCCGCCCACCACGATGCGCTCGCCGGCAGCAACATCGCTCTGCCGGATGCCGCTTTCGACGTTGACCTCGGTGCCGGCCTCGACCACGGCGTTCTCGATAAAGCGCGCCTTCACCGCGCCCTTGCAGCGCACACTGGCGCGGCTGATGCCGCCTTCGGCGCGGCCGGTGTCGGCCTTGCCGATGATGCCGCCCTTGACGATGACATTGCCGCCGGCCTCGACGTTGGCGGCTTCGATGGTGCCCTCGACCACCACGTCGCCGCTGACATTGACCGACATGCCGGTGCGGATATCGCCCGACACGCGCAGCGTGCCGTCGAACGCCACGTTGCCTGAGTGCAGGTCAACCGAGTCCACCTGCACCACCGGGCTGACCGAGATGCCGTGCACGCCCACCACCGGCGATCCTGCGATCACCGCGCGCAGCAGCTCCGGATCGTCGGCATCGGCGGCAGCGCCGGTCAGGCCTTCGGCAAAGGGCGGATCATCGACCGGATCGGCGGCGACGGGCTTGCCGAATACGTCGATGCCGTCATTGCCATGCACTGCCGGGATGCGCCGCATCAGCGGCGTGCCGGGGCTGACCAGCAGCAGGTTGCCCAGGTCGCGCAGGTCGACCTTGCCGGCCTCGTCGTCAGGCTGCGCCGGCTTGCGCGGTTCGAGCAGGTTGATAAAGCGCGCCGGCTCACCCTGGCGCGGCGCGACGCCGGCGGCAATGGTGCGCAGCTCGCAACGGCCTTCGGCCAGCGCGGCGTCCAATGCCAGGGTCTGGACCGGTGCCACCACGCCGCGTTCGGCCACGGCGCGACGGATGTCCTCCGCGCTGACCGGGCGGCCGCCTTCGGCTGGCAGCAGCGTCAGCCGCACGGCCAGGCCGTCGGCGGTGATGTCGAGCTCGAAGGCGCCGTCGATCAGCGCACCGATGGTGGCATCGATCTCATGCTCGGCCCGCTGGCATTGCGCCAGGAACTGCGCCACCGCGCGCGCATCCAGCCGCGCGCCGGCCCAGCCCAGGCTGTCCAGGCATTGGCGCAGGCTGGCCTGGTCCGGCGGCAGCCTGCCCGGCTGCGGCGTGTAGCGCGCATGCACCTGCTCGCCTGGCTCGGCAAGTTCCAGGCGCAAACCCGACTCATGCGTCATGCGTCCCCTGAATCGTCTTGTGGAGCCGCGCGGCGGGTGCCGGCGCTCCGCTTGTTATCGATCCATAACCAACGGCAGCCGCGCGGAGAACTTTAGCGCACAGCACCCCGCGTGGGGGGATGATCCGGACGATGCCCGGGTTATCTGACCGAGACCACCTCGATGGTGCCGGTCTGGCCGTTCTGCACGACCTCCTGCTTCATGACCAGGCCCATGTCGGGGCAGTACCAGTCCGTGACGCTGGCGGTCGCCGGCGGCACCGACACGGTGTGGCCCGCCACGGTGACCGGCGCCATGGTCGTGCTGCGCTCGTAGCGGACCGGCCAGCAGGATTTCTGGCCGAGGCGGGTGGGAATGGTCGCGCGCTTGCCGACGACCTTGCCGCCGATGGTGACCTTGGCGGACGGGATCTTGGCCTGGCCGGCGCTCTGGCCGGCGGCGGTCATCTGCAGGTCCATGCGCACGGTCTGCGACTCGCCCGGCAGCCGCTGCCCTTCCGCTTCAATGACGCCGCCGTAGGCCAGCGTGCCGACCGCGCTGCTGTCGAGCATGCCCGATGCCGTGCCGGCGGCGCTCTTGCCCTCGACCTTGCCCGGCGCGCCGCCGCGCGAGATGGTCAGGCGGTCTTCGATCACCGCCATGGTGTAGTCCAGCCGCGTCTCGTTGGCTGAGCCGGCCGCGGCCACATTCGACACGACGCTGATATTGGCATTGCACTGGCCCTTGCCCGACTTGCGCACGCCGGACACGGACATGGTCGCCGTGCCCGGCGCACCGCCCTGCATGGTCATGCGGATCTCGCCGCCGTCATGCATCCACGGCGCATCGCAGACGCCGGCCGCAGCGGCTGCCGGGAGCAGCAGCGCAGCCAGGGCCAGGCTTGCGCCAAGCGCCGTGCGGCGGTCGAGGGATTGACGCGCGGTCGCGCGGTCGGATTTCTTCGGCATCTGTCGCCTCTCCATTAGGGTCTGTTCAACAAGGCGCCGGCACGCTGGCGCTGCGGCGGACAGGCGTCAATCCTTGCACTGCGGCATGTCGCGGAAGCTGTCGCGCACCGTCGCACAGGACTGCGCCAGGCCATCCTTGTCGGAGACGCCGGCCCAGCGCGTGCGGATCGATTCCAGCTCGCCGGGCAGCCCGTCGCGCAGGGTCTGGGCGGCCGCGGCCTGCCCCGACTTGTCGAGCTTGGCCGCCATGTTCTCGGTGCAGGCGCGTTGCGCGGCCTCGGCTTCCTGGCAGGCTTTCGGCAAGGCATCGCTGGCCGCGGCGGAACGCCCTTCGTCCTTGCCACAGCTGGCAACGGCCAGCGCCAGCATGACCGGCAGGCAGGCACGCGGGATCCAGTACGACTTCATGATTTCTCCTTTTTCTTCACCACGGAGGCGGGGGTTTTCTGGAACGAGACGATGACCAGACCGCTTCGCTGCGCCGGCGCCGCCGGCTGGCGCAAGGGCGCCGCGGCGCTGTCGTCCTGGCCGCCGCGCAAGCGCGCATAGCGACCCAGCACCTGCGGCACGTAGGCCTGGGTCTCGGCAAACGGAGGGATGCGCGACCCGTGGCGCAGCACCGCGCCTTCGCCCGCGTTGTAGGCCGCCAGGGCCAGGCTGGTGTCGCCGTTGAAGCGCGACAACAAGCCGCCCAGGTAGGACGCACCGCCCTGCAGGTTCTGGGCCGGATCATAGGCATCGGTCACGCCCAGCATGCGTGCCGTGGCCGGCATCAGCTGCGTCAGGCCGATGGCACCCTTGACGGAGGTGGCTTGCGGGTTCCAGCCTGACTCCACCTCCACCATGGCCATCAGCAGATGCGGGTCCACTGCCGCGGCCTGCGCCGCGCGATGCGCGAGGGCAACCAGCTCAGAGGGTGGGGATTTGCCAGCGACGACGGCAGCCTTTGCCACCGGCTGCGTCGGCAGCCCAATAAACGCCCGCGCCGGCAACGCAGCGGGCGCCGCAGTGGGAGCCACTTCTGCCGTCCCGGCGCTGCGCGACGTAAGGAAGGTCACGCCGCTGCCGCGGTCGGCATGCATGACGATCTCGGCGCCGGCCGGCACCGCGCCAGCCAGCAGCATTGCCGCCACCACACCGCGCGCCGGCGCGGCCACAAGCGCTGGCATCACTGCTTGGCCAGCTCCACGCGGCGGTTCTGCGCGCGGCCGAATGGCGTGTCGTTGGGCATTAGCGGATGGGTGGCGCCATAGCCCTTGGCATCGAGGCGGTCGGCGGGCACGCCGGCGCTTTCCAGGTAGCGCTTGACGGCGGCGGCGCGGCGCTCGGACAGCGGCTGGTTGCGCGCGTCGCCACCGGTGCTGTCGGTATGCCCCTCCACGCGCAGGCGCCAGTCGGGATGCGCCAGCACCGCCTTGGCGGCACGGTCCAGCAGCGGCCGGGCCGCCGCGCTCAGCACGTCGGAATCGGTTTCGAAGTTGACGCCGTAGAGTTGCACGCGGCCTGCGCCTTCAAGGGCCTGGCCGATGGGATCGGGGGCGGCCTCGGCCTTCGGGAAGCACGGCGGCGCCTGGTCCGCCAGGCGCCAGCCGCCGGCTTCGCGCACGCTGTCGAAGGTGCGCGCATCGCCCTTCACCAGCGCGGCGTAGGCATGGCTGCCGTCCGGGCTGAATGCCATTGCGCCCTTCTCCGGCGCGCCCTCGGTGGTGCGCCGGAAGGCCAGCAGGGCGCCGTTTTCCAGCCCGCCGGAAATCGTGCCCAGCACCTGCGTGATCTTCATCTGCTTGTTGCTGTAGTCGCCTTCCACATAGCAGCCTTCCACCGCCGCGCCGTCCTGGTGAAGCAGCACGTAGCCGGACGAACCGAATTCCACCGGGAACTGGTAGATGCCGCCCACCTGGCGCACCTTGTCGGCCGCGGCCTCGGGCTTGCCATAGGCCATGAACTGCTGCAGGCCGATCTGGCCCTCGTCCTGGTCGCCCGACCAGCGGTTGCCGGTAAGCGTCAGGCGCAGTGCCCCGGCCTTGACGGGCTGAGCCAGCGGCACGCGGGTATCGTAGCCGTCCTGCCCCGGCAGATCCGCATCGTAGATCACGGTCCAGGGGCCTTGCGTGCCGCCGGCGGAGGCTTCGACGCGGGCATGGCGCGCATTGCTGCGCGCCCCGGCATCGGACAGGCCGCGAAAGCGCAGCACGTCGACAGATGACGCCTGCGCCAGCGCAATCACCAGCTCCTGCCGGCTGCCGTTGCGCATAAAGCCGGCATGGTCCGGAATCTCATTGAGCAGCGGATACCACGAGCGGTCTTCCTTGTCGCGGTTGACCACGAATGCACCGGACCACAGGCCGGCAACGTTGGTTTGCGCGGGCGTCGCCGGCGCCGATGCCGCGGGTTGGGCCGAGGCCGCTGCGGGCGCGGGCTGCGCATCGCCTTGCGCAGCGGCGCTGTCAGCGGGCTTCTTCTTGCAACCGGCCATGGCCAGCAAGGCCACGACGCCCAGGCCGATGGCGGCCTTGCGGGTCGTCAGTCCAAACGTCATTCCCTTCAAGGTACTTCCCCTTCTTCTTTTTGTGATGCCGGCCTGTCCGGTGCGCGCCTCAATGCGGGGCGCGCATCAGCATGTCGATCTTCTGCAGCCGCGCGCGGACTTCGCGCTCGAGCGGCGCCAGCGTTTCCGGGCTGGCACCGGCCTTGCTGGCGCGCGCGTAATTCGCGATCGCCTCGTTCATGCCGCGCTGCTCTTCGGCCAGCGCACGCTTGACCAGCTCGCGCTCATCGCTGGCCGCCACGCTCGGAATCGCCGCCTGCGCGGCACCCGCGACGGCGGCCTGCGCGAGGTCGGGCGCGTTGCCGCGTCCGGACAGCGCCGACGCCTGTGGCGCGGAAGCCGGCACGGCGCTGCTTGCGGCCGGCGGCGCACGTCGCGTGGTGATGATCTGCACGCCTTCGGAGCGCGACACCTCCATCGCCGCCAGCGCCGGTTGGGGCACGAACCCGAGGTTACACAACAACAGCAACGCCAAACAACCCCGCTTCGGCAATTTTGTCGACCTTGTCGATTCTGGCATCGGTGTCTTCGGGCTTATCCCGGCAAATTTTCACAAATACTTACAAAAATGGCGGCTGCGGGCCCGTCAGTTTCCACGGTATGGCGATTGCATCCGCACGATCGCCTCGGACTCGAGCGGGATGCGCCATTCCGACGCCAGCGTGGCCCGTCCGGTGCAGAAATTGGGCGTGGTCGGGACCTCCATGCCACCGTACGCACCCGTCGCAACAAAATTCCGGATGCCGTTGACCAGCGAGTAGATGGTGCGGTCGGCAAATGGCACGAACATTTCATAGCAGTACGTGACCCGGATTTTCAGCAGGTTGGCGTCCTGGATATTGAGGCCCGAGGACGGCCCCGCGCTGGTGGCGCGGTACATCAGGCTGTCGTTGGGGATCTCCCGCGTGGTCTTGCCGGCGTAATAGCCGCTTCGCCCGAAATCCTGTAGCGCCGCCGGCGTCGGGTTCAGCACGTCGATCCTGGCCTGGGTGCGGGCTTCGAACTGGGCCTTGGCATAGCCGGTGGCATGCGCGGTACGGTCGGCAGAGCGCACGAACAGCGGCGTCAGCCCCAGTGCCAGCCCCTTGCGCATGCTGGCCAGCCGCCCGTGGTCGACGGCGCCTTCGCGCGCGGCCTGCAAGGCGGCGTGGTCGAGCGTGGCCTTGGCCTGGTACAGCAGCCCGAACTGGATCACGCCCAGGCACAGCAGCAGCAGCGCCGGCGCGATGATCAGGAACTCCACCGCGGACTGTCCCCGTGCCCCGCGCCGCGCCGCATGCATCGGCTTGTGGCTCATGGTCTCTCCTCCCGCATCTCCAGGGTCTGGCCCGGCGCAATCCCCAGCGCCGCCGCGCGCCCCGCGCCAAGCTCGAGCGTCTGGCGCGCGCGCCAGTGGCCACGCACTCGCTGGCGCCCGACGCACGGGTGCACGGCCAGCACGCGCTGCCGCTTGTCGAGAAACACCACGTCGATCGCCATGCGCATGCCAAAGGTGTGTACCGCGCCGCAGGGGGATAGCAGCAGGGCTTCGTCCGGCGCCATGGATTCGCGGCCGAGCAGCCCCGCCATGCGTTCGCGCGCGGTGGCGGCCACCGACACGCGCACGCCGGTGTCGAGCGTTCCGTGGCTGGCCCGCAGGTAGAGGCGCGCCTGCCTCACAGCAGCCCTTCCTGCATGAACTTCATCACGATCGGGAAGCCGAGCACGATGAAGGTGACCGGGAAGATGAACACCACCAGCGGAAAGATCAGCTTGACCGGCGCTTCCATTGCCTGCTTCTCCGCGCGCTGGAAGCGCTCGGTGCGCCGCTGCTCCGACTGGAAGCGCAGCGTGGCGGCCAGCCCCGAGCCCATGCGCTCCGCCTGGATCACGGCACCGACGAAATTGGTGACCTCCTTCACGCGCAAGCGGTCATCCATGCGGCGCAGCGCATCGGCGCGACTCAGGCCGGACTTCAGGTCGCGCAGCACGTGCTCGAACTCGCGCCGCAGCGGGCCCTCCGGCCCCTTCTCAACCGCCTGCAGCAGGGCGCCGTTGATGTTCAGGCCGGCCTCCACGCTCAGTGTCAGGAAATCCAGAAACACCGGCAGGTGGCGCGTGATCTGCAGCAGGTTGCGCTTGCGCACGTCGCGCAGCCAGATGCGCGGATAGAAGAAGCCCAGCGCGCCGGCGGCAAGCAACAGCAGCGGCGAGAACAGGCCCAGCCCCAGCATGGCAATGCCCGCCAGCAGGCAGAACGCCAGCGCCGAAACGATCGACAGCGACAGGAACTGGCGCGCCGTCATCAGGAACGACATGCCCGTCAGGCGCAGCTGCTCGTCCACCGCGGCGCGCAGCGACTTCGGCGTGATCCAGACGAAATGGTGGTCGAAGAAGCGCACCACCGGCCAGACCGCGCGCAGCGACGGCGGCAGCGGGTCGAGGTAGTCGCGCGCCTCGTCGGGCACGACCACGGTGAGGCGGCGCATGGCCATGGTGGTGGCGGCGAGCACGCCGACTAGGCCGGCGGCAAGTGCGAAGGCAACAACAAGCATCATGGTCGGCCCCGGTCAGACATCGATATGGGTGATCTTGCTAATCGCCTTGTAGCCAAGCATCTCCATCACCGCGATCACGGACAGCGTGCCCCATCCGATCGGCGAATTGAACAGCGGTGCCATCGCCACCGGCTCCATGTGGTTCAGCACCACGATCAGGAACAGCGGCAAGCCCGTCATCACCAGGCCCTGCATCTTGCCCTGCGCGGTCAGCGCGCGGATCTTGCCTTCCATCTGGTGCTTCTCGCGCAGCGTGCGCGCCACCGACTCCAGCGTCTCGGCCAGGTTGCCGCCCACCTCGCGCGAGATCGTGATGGCTGCGGTCACCATCAGGAAATCGGGCACCGGGATGCGCTTTTCCATATTGCGCAGCGCATCCATCAGGTCCACGCCAAGCCGGACTTCGCGCATCAGCAGGTCGAACTCCTGCGAGATCGGCGGGCGCGACTCGGCCACCACGCTTTCCAGCGCCATCGGGAAGCTGGCGCCGGCGCGCAGCGCGCTCGACATCATCAGCAGCGCATCCGGCATCTGGTCTTCGATGGCCATCAGGCGCTTGCGCTGCATCTTCTTCACCAGCGCGCGCGGCAGCAGCAGGCTCACCGGAATGCTGAGCACCGCGAAGAACACGTTCTGCGATACCAGCCAGGTCAGCAGCGGCAGCGCGAATACCGCCACCACCGAGATGCCGGCCACCTGCCGCATATTGATGAAGATGAAGAGATCGGCCAGCGATGCCTCGACCTCGGTCGCCAGCGTCTGCGTGTGCCGCACGAACCAGCGCTTGCCCTGCGACAGCACGGCCCAAGCAATCAGCACGGTCATCAGGAAGGCGCCGCACAGCACCAGCGCAAGGTTCATATCGCCTCCTTACTCGTCGTGGGCGGTGAAGATGCCCGTATTGACCTGGATGCCGCGCCGGATCAGGTCCTGGTAGAAATCCGGGATATATGAGGTGGCGACATAGCGCCCCTTGACCTTCCCGTCGGCACCGTAGCCTTCCTCGCGGAACATGAACACGTCCTGCAACTGCACCACGCCCGTTTCCATGCCGCTGACCTCGGTGATATGCGTCACGCGCCGCGAGCCGCAGGAAAAACGGGTCTGCTGCACGATCACGTCGACCGCCGAGCAGACCTGCTCGCGAATGGCCTGCACCGGCAGGTCCAGCCCCGCCATCAGCGTCATCACCTCAAGACGCGACAGGCAGTCCCGCGGCGAGTTGGCGTGGGCCGTGGTCAGCGAGCCGTCATGGCCGGTGTTCATGGCCTGCAGCATGTCCAGCGCTTCCCCGCCGCGGCATTCGCCGACGACGATTCGGTCCGGGCGCATGCGCAGGCAGTTCTTGACCAGGTCGCGGATCGTCACCGCGCCCTTGCCTTCCATATTTGGCGGCCGCGCTTCCAGCGACACCAGGTTGGGCTGCGACAGCTGCAGCTCGGCCGCATCCTCGACCGTGACGATGCGTTCGTCGTCCGGGATAAAGCTCGACAGCACGTTCAGCAGCGTGGTCTTGCCCGAGCCCGTGCCGCCGGAGATCACGATATTCGCGCGCCGCTCCACGGCGGTGCGCAGGAACTCCAGCATCTCGGGCGACAGCGACCCGAAGCCGACCAGGTCCTCGCCCCTGAGCTTTTTTCGCGAGAACTTCCGGATGGTGATGTTCGGCCCCTTGAGGGCGAGCGGCGGGATCACCGCGTTCACGCGCGAGCCATCGGGCAGGCGCGCATCGACCATCGGCGAGCTTTCATCGATGCGCCGTCCCAGCGGCGCAACGATGCGCTCGATGGCGCCCAGCACGGCGCGGTCGTCGGTAAAGATCACCGGTGAACGCGTCAGCCTGCCGGCACGCTCGACAAAGATCTCGTCATGGCAGTTGACCATGATTTCCGAGACCGCGTCGTCGTCCAGCAGCTCTTCAAGCGGACCCAGCCCGATCACTTCGTCGAAGACGCTATGCTTGAGCGCATCCAGCGGGATCTCCTGGCTGCGGAACACGCTCTCCTTCAGGATGTCATCCAGCAGCGAGCCCACCAGTTCGCGCAGTTCGTCCTCGTCCATGCGCGCGACATTCACGCGGCGCAGGTCGAGTGCCGCGATCAGACGCTGGTGCGCCTGCTTGCGCAGTTCCACGCCGCGCAGCGAGTTGATCGGCGCGCGCAATGCCTCGTCGGCCGGCGGCACCGGCGCAGGCTTGGCGGCCACCGGCGCCGGTATCGGCGCAGGCGCCGGCGGCCTGGGTGCGGGCATGGCGTCGCGCAGCACCGGCACGCTTGCCTGGGGCGATGCCGCCTCCGTCACCGCCTCCCGTGGCGGCGACGGAGGCGGCACAGGCTTGGGCACCGACACCGCCGCTTGAGGCGCCGGAGCATCCCGCTGCGGTTGGGTGTGGTTCTGCTGCGGCGGCGATGGCTGCGCCGCCGCGCCTGTTCCCGCACGTCCCGGCTCGGCTACGACCGACATCACGAACCCGCCGATCTCGATCTGGTCGGCCGCCGCCAGCGGGCCATAGCGCGTGATCGGGTCGCCGTTGATCAGCGTCGAGGCAATGCCGCCCTGATCCTCGATATACCAGCCACCGTTGTGTCCTTCGATGCGGGCGTGGATCTTGCCGATCAGCAGGCCCTTGAGGACGATGTCGCAGCCAGGATCCTTGCCGATGGTGCAGCCCGGCCCCTTGACATGGATCACTTCGGCGCTGCCATTGCGCTGCTGCAGGCGGATATTGAGCATGGCCGGATCAGCCCCCGTTCATCGGGTCGACGCCGGGCGGCGGCAGCGGCGGCCGCTTCTGCTCCATCACTTCTTGCTCGCGCACGGCATTCGCCGCGGGCAGCGGGCTCGGCTCGCCGAAGCGGTGGCGGTAATTGGCATCGACATCAGCACCACGCTGCAGCAGCGCGCCGTTTTCCGGGCTGGCCGGGTCATAGACGACGGGGGTGACAAAGATCACCAGATCGCTCTTGTTGTTGCGGAATTCGTCGGAACGGAACAATCGCCCGAGGATGGGAATGCTGCCCAGCAGCGGCACCTTGTCGACGGCCTTGGACGCGTCGGCATTGACCAGCCCCGAGATTGCCAGCGTTTCGCCCGCGCGGATCGAGGTCTCGGAGGTGGTGCGGCGCGTCAGGAATGCCGGGAAGCCGCCGAACGATACCGACGGATCGATCTGGCTGATCTCGGTTTCCAGCGTGGTGGAGATGACGTTGTCGACGTTCACCGCCGGGCGGATGTTGAGCTTGATCCCGTACGGCTTGTAGTCCACGTCGGTGGTGCCGAACGCCCCGGCCTTGGGAATCGGCACTTCGCCTCCGGCCAGGAAGGTGGCCAGCCCGCCGCTCTTGCTGTTGAGTTCCGGCGCGGCGAGCACGTAGGCATCGCCATCGGAGATGGCCAGGTTGATGCGCGAGAAGATGGTCGTGGCAATGCCGAGATAGAAACCGCTGGCGGCGCCGGCCACCTGGCTCGGGGTATCGGTGAAGGTGGCCGCATCGGTGGACGGCAGCGTCCGATAGCGCCCGGTGTGCACCGGATTGCCCGCGAAGGCGATCTGCGGCCCGTTGAAGCTCTGCTGCCAGGCAATGCCCAGCTTCTCCATGCCGCGCCGGGTGATCTCCATGATGTGGACCTTGAAGTGCACGGTCTTCTTCAGGGCATCCCCCTCGTCGGCGCGCACCAGGTTGACCACGCTGTCCAGGCCCGAGGTGGCGGTTTTGATCAGCGGCACCATCTGCGGATCGACGATGCCCGACAGCACCACGCTGGGGCCCACCACCTCGATCTTCAGTCCGCGCACGCTGCCCAGCGACGCCCGCAGGCGCTGGGCCACGTCGGCGGTATCGGCCGGCGCCACGCGCAGCTTGCCCTGCAGCGCCACGCCGCGCTCGTTCCAGACAATCAGGCTGGTGGTGCCGATTTCCTCGGCCAGCAGCAGCAGGCGGCCATCGACCACCGTGCTGCTGACAAGCGCGCCGTTGCCGATGGCCACGCGCTTGATGGTGCCCGGCACCTCGAGCGCGCGCACCTCGCCCTTGAACAGCTCGATCGCGCCAAAGCGCGCCGGCACCTCGTACGACGGCGGCTGAGCGCCAGTGCGGGCCGCGGTGGTCACGGGCTCGGCGGCCCAGGCCCCCGAGGCCAATGCGGCTGCCGCCAGTGCTGCCATCCCCGCGCGCGCCGCATGGCGCGCGCCCTTACCCGTTTTCCCGTCCGGTGCTCTGTGTACCGTGACCGCCTGCAGGCACGCGGCGTTGCCGCCGGGCTGCGCGAAAGACCCATCCATTGCGTGTTCCGTCAGTTGGTGTTCTGGATAATCTGATGTCGTGCGGCGGCCACGCTCAACGCGAGGCCGGCCGGCCCGCCATGGCGTTGGCGGCGTTGGCAACCGCGCCCTGCTGGGCCTGGGCGATGCCGCCCGCGGAACCGCCCATGGAACCCCCATTGGCCAGCGCCGAAGAAATGGCGTTGCCGATGTCCTGCGCGGTAGGCAGCTTGGAGATCATGTTGGCGCCCGCGGAACGGCCACCGACGATGTATTCGATGGCCGCTTCGTCGCCACCGGCAAAGAGCGCGTGCTCGCTGACCGCGATCTGCGGGGTCGCGGTCTTATCGGCCGCATTGCGCAGCACCGCGCGCAGGCTGCCGACCTTCTGCGCCAGCGCCAGCCGCGCCGCCTGTTCTGGCGACACCATCAGCGTGAGGCTGTCGTAGTCAGGGTTGGTCTCCATGCCCTCCGCGCCCTCCGCGGCCTGCGCCGCCATGGCTTCGCCATAGTCGCGCGGGCGCACGTCCTGGCCGGTGGCCAGCACCAGCATGTCCGACATCAGCAGGCGCGCGGTCTGCTTGTCGGTGCCTGCCGCGGTGGGCGAGGTAGAGCTGATCAGGAACAGGTCGACATGGTTGCCCGGCTTGAGCATCTTGGCCGTCGAATTGACCATGTCGACCTCGATGGTGAAGGCGCGCTTGCCGGGCTTGAGCAGGTCGGAGAAATCGCGCGACTGCAGCGCTTCCACGTCCGCGCGCCGCACCGGCTGGCCCTGCCGCACCTTGCGCACCAGGCGCAGGTTCGCCACCTTGTCGAAGCTGCTCGCCAGGATCATGTCTTCGTAGACCAGGTCGGCCGGGATCTCCCGCGCCGCGAAGCCATTGCCGTCGATCATCGTGCCCGGCGCAGCGTTGCGCACCGGCACCATGACGGCCACGCGGCGGCCCTCGTTCAGCTGCGCGGCCAGTTGCTCTTTCAGTGCCGCTTCGCGCCCGCTCAGGAAGCGGTAGATCCACAGCGTCAGCAGGCCGGCGACCAGCACGGCGATGACAAGGACGACCCAGGGATTCCCGATGATTGAATGAATCTTGATTTTCTTCAGCATGAATGTGCTTGCAGTGGCCAGACGCCGCCCGGTGGCGGTGCGTCAGGGAAGTGACAGGGAAAAGCTGTACGCCTGAAAGAAGGACCTGAACGCCGCGGCCAGCATGCTGATGACCGAGTTGTCGCCACCGGCGACCAGCACGGCAACGACCAGCAGCGTGATGACGATGTATTCGAACGCGGCCTGCCCGCGCTGGCGCCTGCTACGGATTGCCATCGCCCTACTCCGGCCGCGCCACGGTGATCACCGCGTCGGTCTGGCCGGCGCGGTCGACAAAGGTGGCATCCATGCGTTCCTGCTGCCGCTGCATGGCCAGCGTCAGGCCCTCGATGCGGCCGGAGCCATCGGCCATGGGCGCGGGCATCTGCACCACCGAACTCCAGCCCTGCGCCGCCAGCCGGTCGGCGGCGCGCTGCCGCGCGCCCTGCGCGTTGCCCGGCAGCCGGACCACCAGGGTGCGCCCGCGCTGGCCGCGGTCCGTGCTCTGGACATCCGACAGGACCTTGGCGCCGGGCGGCAGGCCCAGCTCGCCCAGCCCGGCGCCGGACGCCACTGGCGCCAGCTTGCTGACCGAGAAGATGCCCGCCACATACCCGCCCGGCGCGGGCCTGGGTTCCAGCGACAGCACATAGTGGCAAAGCCCGTCGATCGCGCTCAGCACGTACTGGCCGCCGGCCCGCTGGCCGCGCGCCGGCACGCCTTCACGGGTCCAGTACTGGCGCCATGCGTCCGACACCGCTTCGGCGGTGCCGGCAAACTCCATCGTCAGCACCCGCGTGGGCAGGCCGTTGACCACCATGTCGGTGCCAACTGCATGCGCCCTGGCAGGCGCAACCGGCTGCCGGGTGCAGTCTGTCGCGGTCGCTGCCGCGGCGGACCAGGCGAGCGCAGACGGCAGCAGCGCGGCCAGGCAGCGCATCAGGACGCCATGCATGCAGCCTCTCATCTCAACGGGCCCCCAGGCGGTCGGCGGGGACCACGTCGGGCTGGATGCGGCCCAGGTCCAGTTGCAGGATTTCCGGCCCGAAGGCGGCCAGCCCGACGGTCAGCGCGGTGTCGATCACGCCGCCCTTGCTGGTGGGCACCGCTTCCTTGATCACGGCAAGCGTGCCGTTGCGCCCCTCGGGCGTCCAGGCGTTGGTCAGCAGCACGGTGTGGTCCTGCATGCCGAAGCCGGTCCAGCCCGGCCACAGCGCGCGCAGGGCCGCGTTGTCGCCGGCGACGGACAACCCCACCTCGGCCCGGTAGAGGTTGCGCGTGGCCAGGTCAAAGCCGGCGCTGACCGCGTTGGCCGCACCCATGGCGGCCGTGATCGGCTTGAGCGTGGCGGCCGGCGTCTCGTCGACGCCGCTGCCCAGGGTCACGTCGGCATAGTTGCGCAGCATGTCCACGCCGGCATGGTCCTTCCACATCGGCGCCATGCCGCCGGGCAGCCGGCGCGCCGTGCGGTCGTTCGACGCCAGCGCGGCCTGGTCGTGCCCCAGTACGCGCTGCACGAACTCGCTGCGGATCTCTTCGTCGCCCTTGCTGGCGAAGCTCCCGTGTGACGCGCGCCAGCCCGGATCGACGGTCCACACCGTGCGCTCCCATCCGGCATAGCGCGAGGCCATCAGCGCCTTGTTGCGCACGTCGCTGAACTTGCCCAGCATCGCCATGCCGAGAAACAGCACGCCGAGCACCGTCATCGCGGCGATCACGAATTCGATCATTGCCTGTCCGGCTGCCCGGTTCGGCCTGGCTGGCCTGCGCATGCGCATCTCCGCTCCCTCAGTTGCCCTGTGCCGCGATCGCGGCAACACGTTCGAGATCGCTGGTCTGCGTCAGCGATGCCTGCCAGTACGGATTGAAGAGGCTCGGGTATTCCACGCGCGAATCGGCACGCCGCCACCCCGCCGCGCTGCGCAGCGCACCCGCCATACCGCCGCTGTCGGTCGGGCGGATAAAGTACGCGCTGCCGCTGGCAAGCGCGCGCATCATGCCGCCGGCCATGCGTTCGTCCAGCGTCAGGCGATCGCCGCCCGGCAGCACGCGCGAACTGGTGACGACTGAAGTGTCCTGGCGCTGCGCCTCGATCGTGATCGAAGGCGCGCGGTTGAAATCGTCCACGGGCCCGGTGCCGGGCTTGGGCTGGTTGCTCAGGTCGGCGTACTCCTGCAGCCCCGCGGGCTTGTTGTGCAGGGTCTTGCCAGGACCCGACGAGTACTGCATCTGCGCGGCGATCAGCGTCAGCGGGTTCAGCAGCGAACCGCCGAAGTTGCTGTAGCCACCATAGCCGGAGCGGCCCGAATAGCGCCCGCCCGGCCCATTGGCCGCGCCGCCGCGCCCGACACTGGACACGGTGGGAATCGCAAACCCGACCGGGCCGGCCGGCGTGGCCCAGACACAGGCAAGCGTGCCGTTGGCCTGCGAAGCATCGAGTGCTTCCCAGCCCTTCTTGTCGCGGCGCAAATGCGTACCGCCATCATGCGTGACGACGGTCACCATGATGGCCACCACCGCGCCCTTGCAGCCCTTGTAGGCGGTCGGGACCGCCGTCGGCGAGCGCGGCGAGCCGCGGTCCTTCAGGAAGCCGTCGAGCGTGGCGCCGTCGGTGGTGACGTCGGCAAAGCGGTCCTTGCCGGTGGCCGAACCCTGCTTGGGGTTCTGCGGATCGGTCACGGTGGTGAACTTGGTCCAGCGGGCCAGCTGCACGCCGTAACGCGGGCCGAAGAAGTAGCCGGAACTGACCGTCGAATCCGGCTGGTTGCGCTTGGCGACTTCGTCGGTCACCAGCGGCACCGCGGCGATGGTGCCGGCGTGGTAGGCGTGCTGCGCCATGCTGAGCGCGGCGATGATGTCATCGAGCCCGGTCACCAGCGGCGGCAGCAGCGTGTTCAGGGCGGATCGCACCGGTGTGATCGCGGCCTTGCCGAGTTGCTTGGGCGTGGTCCACAGCAACTGCCCGTCGGAGAAGATCTTAACCAGCGTGTCGATCCAGGTGTTGTCCGTGTAGGTGCCCTTCAGCTCATCGATCCACGACTTGAGGCTCACGGCCTGCGCCACGGCCACCTGGTTGGCCACCATCGCGCGGTTCGCGTAGGCGGCAAAGTTGTAGTCGCGCGCCTGCAGCACCGCGGCGCTATAGGCCGCTGCGTCCGCCGTGTTCTGGAGCTTGGTCTTGGCGCTGGTCAGCTGGCTCGCGTTGAAGGCGAGATACAGGGCCAGCCCGCCAATGGCGAGGAACACCAGCGCGAAGGCGAGTGCCTGACCGCGCTGGCCGGGGCGGCTGCGTCGATGCGCAAGACCTGTTTTGCCCATGTTCCGGGATCGCGAGTGCTGGAGCGCAGCAAGCAACTGGCGGCGGTGCCGCTTAGTTGTTCTTGCCCGTGTCGTTGCCGACGTTGTAGTTGTTCAGCCCCTTGCCCTGGTTGGCCTTGGAGCTGGCATCGTCCGCGGCGCTGCCGGCTTGCTTGATGGCCTGCTTGGACGCCGCGTTCTTGCCGGCCATTTCCTGGGCGAGGCCCGCCGTCTGGTTGCGGATAGTCTGGCCGAACATGGCATAGACGCCGATCGCGGACACCGCGATCAGTGCCACGATGATGATGTATTCGGTCATGCCCTGACCTTGCTGACGCGCTTTGCGGCGAAGATTTGCGAATGTCATAACGACTCCTTCCATGGGAATGCACAGAAACGGTTGCGCCATATGAAAGGCGCCTCATATGGAAGCCATATGTAAAGAAAACGCTGATGCGAACGGTTATCCGGCACCAGCGGCGTGCATGCTATCAAAAGGTTCCTTAGGGCCGAAGAAGAATAATTTCAATATTTTTAATAGCATTGAAATAACCCTACCAATGACTCCCCCCCGAATGTAACAAAAAGTAATCTTTTACAATACACTGAGGTTATAGGAACTATTCTCGGAACCGGCACATTGCCAGCAATGGGGTGCTATTGAGTGTTGATTTACGGATGACAAGCCGCGCCACGGGCGGCAGGCCGCATGCGGCCTGCCTGCTGGACTTCAAGGCGAACCGGGGCAGTCATACCGCCCCTGCCAGCTGCCCGCGGCATAAAATAAAGAAGCAAAAAAATGGCAGAACTGGATATAAAGAACGCAGTGGAAATACTGGGGGCGTTAGCACAGGAAAATCGGCTCAGGATATTTTTACTGCTCGCCGATTCGGGACCGGAAGGAATACCGGCGGGCATTATCTCAGCATCTTCCGATTTAACCCCGTCCTCCGTAACATTCCATTTGAAGGAACTGGTCAGAACGGGATTGGTTAAAAGCCGCCAGCAAGGACGGTTTATGATTTACTCCGCCACCACCGAAGGCATTTCCTCAGTCCTCGCATTTCTCGGCGGGAAATGCGCTTCCTTGCAGTAAGGGCAACGTCCCGGCGGCGCGGCGCGCCGCCGGGCGTACCGCTCCACCGTGTCACCGCATCCAACCCGGCACGTCAGCCCGCCATCCGCCTCTGCCAAATTTGCGCGTTACGAGCTCATGACACAAATCGTGTCAATTATGTTGTTTCCGGTTCGTTGCAGATTTCGGAAATCAGCCTTGGCCCATGTGCAACACACACGGCCGCTGACGGGGAAATGCAATCGATTACTGCTTTTTGCCACCTTTTTGGCTGAAGCCCAGCGACCGGAGCCTGGTGGAACGCAATCATTCCTGGAACGGGCAGCAGCCAAGCATTTTTAATATTTTTACCATTTACTCCGGCACCGACGCGCAATTTCGCTCAAACCCACCCGTGCTGGCGACGCCGACGACTCCGCTGCACCACGCCCGAGCCGGTGAGGTCCACGTCACTCAGGGGCCCTTGGGGACTTTTCGGTAAACTGTCGGCATTCCGGGACGCGCCGCGTCCCGCAGCCTGTGCAGTCCCCCCTCATGTCAAATACCCACGAAATCCGCCCCGGCCAGTCCATCGAACTGCTCAAGGAACTCCATATCCTGACGCGCGACGGCAAGATGAACCAGGACAGCCGGCGCAAGCTCAAGCAGGTCTATCACCTGTTCCAGTTCATCGAACCGCTGCTGCAGGAGGTCAAGGCCGAGCGCGGCCGCGTCACGCTGGTGGACCACGGCGCCGGCAAGTCGTACCTGGGCTTTATCCTGTACGACCTGTTCTTCAAGGCGCTGCAGGACGATTCGCACATCTTCGGCATCGAAACCCGTGAAGAACTGGTGAAGACCTCGCAGGCGCTGGCCGCGCGGCTGGGTTTTCCGGGGATGTCGTTCCTGAACCTGTCGGTGGCGGATTCGATCACCTCGCCGCAGTTGCCGCCCACTGTCGACGTCGTCACCGCGCTGCATGCGTGCAATACCGCAACCGACGATGCGATCCGCTTTGCGCTGGCCAAGGAGGCCCGCCATATCGTGCTGGTGCCGTGCTGCCAGGCCGAAGTGGCCAGCGTGCTGCGCAAGCACAAGGGCAAGCTGCTGGCGGGCAATCCGCTGACGGAGATCTGGCGCCACCCGCTGCACACGCGCGAGTTCGGCAGCCAGGTGACCAATGTGCTGCGCTGCCTGCAGCTGGAGGCGCATGGCTACCAGGTCAACGTGACCGAGCTGGTGGGCTGGGAACACTCGATGAAGAACGAGCTGATCATCGCGCAGTACAAGGACCTGCCGCGCCGCCGCCCGGCCGAGCGGCTGGAAGAGGTGCTGGAAAGACTGGGGCTGGAAGAGATGCGCGAACGCTTCTTTACCGCGCCGGCGCCGGCTGCGTAATCAGCCTTTTTCGGGTTCGTCCTCGCCCGCAATCCAGCGCTGCCAGCCGTCGTGGCCCAGGCGGCGCATGGTGGCCTGGTTGCGCTCATAGATATCCGCCGCATCCGGGAACGCCGCCGCCGCGCGGGCGATGGAATCCTCGCGCAGCAGGTGAAGGATCGGATACGGCGCGCGGTTGGTGTAGTTCTCGATATCGTTCGGCTCGGTCCCGGCAAACTGGTACTGCGGATGGAAGCTGGCGATCTGCAGCGTGCCTTCCAAGCCGAGGCTGCCGAGCAGGCGCTCGGAAAAATACAGCAGGTCGTTGAAGTCGAGGAAGTCCGCCACCGCATCCGGCAGGATCAGCAGCGTGGTGTCGATCTGATCGGGGTCGGCATCGGCCAGCAGGCGCAGTTCGCGCTCCAGGTCGTCCATCACGTCCGGCGCCTCGGTGACGGTGCTGACCACGTAGCGCACCTGCTCCTTCACATACACGCTCTTGGCGAACGGGCACAGGTTGAGCCCGATCACGGCGCGCTCCAGCCAGTGGCGGGTGGCGGCGATGACGGTGTCTGCGGAGTGGGTGGCGGAGGTCATGATGGCAAGGCGCGGCAAACCGTCATTCTAGCGCTGCCGCAGGCTCTATAATCCGCGGCGGAAACACCCTGCCCCCTGCCGAGCCTCCTGATGCCCTCTTCCGCCACTTCCTCCCCTTCTCAAGCCAGCCTAGACGTTGCCGTCATCGGCGGCGGCCCGGCCGGGCTGATGGCGGCCGAAGTGCTGGCGGCACAGGGTGCCAGTGTGGCCGTCTACGACGCGATGCCGTCGGTCGGGCGCAAGTTCCTGATGGCCGGCAAGGGCGGCATGAACCTGACCCATGCGGAGCCGCAGCCGGCCTTCCTGGGCCGCTATGGCGCCCGCACCGCACAGATCGCGCCGATGCTGGCGGGCTTCGGCCCGCAGGCCCTGCGCGAGTGGGTGCACGGGCTTGGCATCGAAACCTTCATCGGCAGTTCCGGCCGCGTCTTCCCGACCGACATGAAGGCCGCGCCGATGCTGCGCGCGTGGCTGCACCGCCTGCGCGAATCCGGCGTGCAGTTCCATATGCGCCACCGCTGGCTGGGCTGGGACGAGAGCGCGCAGCATGCGCTGCGCTTTGCCACGCCGCACGGTGAAACGGTCGTGCAGGCACGCGCGGTGGTGCTGGCGCTGGGCGGCGCCAGCTGGGCACGGCTGGGATCGGATGGCACATGGGTGCCGCGGCTGGCCGAGCGCGGCGTCGAGATTGCGCCGCTGCGGCCCGCCAACTGCGGCTTCGATGTAGCGTGGAGCGAGGCATTTGCCGAGCGCTTTGCCGGTGAGCCGGTCAAGCCCGTCGCGATCGCCCTGGCCGATCGCGATGAACACGCGCACTACCGCCAGGGCGAGTTCGTCATCAGCGCAACCGGCATCGAAGGCAGCCTGGTCTACGCGCTGTCCGCACCGATCCGCGACCGCATCGAAGCCGATGGCGACGCCACCATCCACCTTGACCTGCTGCCGGCGCACAGCGCCGAGCACGTCAGCGCGCAGGTAAAGCATCCGCGCGGCGCGCGCTCGCTGTCGAGCCACCTGCAAAGCCGGCTTGGCCTCACCGGCGTCAAGGCCGGGCTGCTGCGCGAATGCCTGTCGAAGGAAGCGATGCACGATGCGGGCACGCTGGCGGCATCGATCAAGGCGCTGCCGCTGCGGCTGCTGCGCCCGCGGCCCATCGATGAAGTGATCAGCAGCGCTGGCGGCGTGCGCTTCGAAGCGATGGATGAAGGGTTGATGCTGCGCGCGCTGCCGGGCGTATTCTGCGCGGGCGAGATGCTGGACTGGGAAGCGCCCACCGGCGGCTACCTGCTGACGGCGTGCTTTGCCAGCGGGCGCACCGCGGCGCTCGGCGCCGCGGCTTACCTGCAGCAGGCTTAGGCGGCCTTGCCGCCGACGATGCTTAGCGCCACGGCCTCGGCCACTTCGATGCCGTCGATCGCCGCGGAGTAGATGCCGCCGGCATAACCCGCGCCTTCGCCCGCCGGGTACAGGCCCTTCACATTGATGCTCTGGTAGTCATCGTTGTTGCGGCGGATGCGCAGCGGCGACGAGGTGCGCGTTTCCACCCCGGTCAGCACGGCATCATGCAGGGCAAAGCCAGGCAGCTTCTTGTCGATCTCGGGAATGCCCTCGCGGATCGCCGCGATCACGTAGTCAGGCAGCGACGTGCTCAGGTCGGTCGGCGTCACGCCGGGCTTGTACGAAGGCTCGACCGAGCCCAGCGCGGTCGATGCCCGGCCCGCGATGAAATCACCCACCAGCTGGCCCGGCGCGCAGTAGTTGCTGCCGCCCAGCTCGAACGCGCGCGCTTCCCACTTGCGCTGGAATTCGATGCCGGCGAGCGGGCCGCCGGGATAGTCCTCGGGCGTGATGCCCACCACGATGCCGGCATTGGCGTTGCGCTCGGCGCGCTTGTACTGGCTCATGCCATTGGTCACCACGCGGCCCGGCTCGGAAGCAGCCGCCACGACCGTGCCGCCCGGGCACATGCAGAAGCTGTACACCGAACGCCCGTTGCTGCAGTGATGCACGACCTTGTAGTCGGCCGCGCCCAGCAGCTTGTTGCCGGCGAACTTGCCGAAGCGGCTGCGGTTGATCAGCCCCTGCGGATGCTCGATGCGGAAACCCAGCGAGAACGGCTTGGCCTCCATGAACACGCCGCGCTCATGCAGCATCTCGAAGGTGTCGCGCGCGCTGTGGCCCACCGCCATGATGACGTGGTCGGCTTCCAGGTATTCGCCGGTGGACAGCTTCAGGCCGCGCACCTGGCCGCCGTCGATGTCGATATCGTCCACGCGCGTCTCGAAGCGGATCTCGCCACCGAGCTCGGTGATCTCGGCGCGCATCTTTTCGACCATGCTCACGAGCCGGAAGGTGCCGATATGCGGGCGTGCCTTGTACAGGATGTCTTCCGGCGCACCGGCGCGCACGAACTCGTTGAGCACCTTGCGGCCATAGTGCTTCGGGTCCTTGATCTGGCTGTACAGCTTGCCGTCCGAGAACGTGCCCGCACCGCCCTCGCCGAACTGCACGTTCGATTCGGGGTTGAGCACGCTCTTGCGCCACAGGCCAAAGGTGTCCCTGGTGCGCTCGCGCACTGCCTTGCCGCGCTCCAGGATAATGGGGCGGAAGCCCGACTGCGCCAGGATCAACCCGGCCAGCAGGCCACACGGGCCCATGCCGATCACCACCGGGCGCGGATGCGTGCTGCCTGCCTGGGCACGCGCGACGAAGTGGTACGCCATGTCGGGCGTCACGCTCCAGTGCGGCTTGCCGGCCATGCGCTGGATGGCGGCGGCCTCGTCCCGCACCTCGATATCGATGATGTAGGTCAGCTTGATATCCGAGCGCTTACGCGCATCGTGGGCACGGCGGAACACGGTATAGCCGATCAGGCCGTCTCCCTTGACGCCGATCTGCGCGGCGCTGGTGCGCACGGCGGCGTCCAGGTCGCTTTCGGTATGGTCGAGCGGGAGTTTGACTTCACTTAGACGTAGCATGGGGAACCCGAGAACTGCGGCCGGGGGGTTGGGCACACCAATGTGCCAGGCCGGCCGGAGCGCAATTTTATAGTCTTTCGGGCGCGGAGTCGGGAATCGGGCGGGATACGGGCTGGCGAGCCGGGCCGGTGCGGCGCCAGGACCACGCCAGCCAAGCTCGCAGCCGGGGCAGCCAGCCCGGCGGGGCTGTGACCAAGAGCGCGCCGGCACGGCTGGCCGACACCGCCAGCCAGCCGCGCGCGGGCACGATCCACGTGTCGCCCGCGCGCAGGCGCCGCCGCGGTACATAGCAGGTATCGGCCAGCCATTGCGGCGGCCCAGCAACCTCCAGCTCACCCACGCCGGCACGCAGCACGGTGCCCGCCGCCACGCGCACGCGCAGGCACTGGCCGGCCGAAAGCGGCATTACGATTGAAGTGTCGTTGAGATCGCTTTGCATGACAGGACTCCGGTAACAGGCACAGGACTCCAGCCTATCGACCGGCCAGCGCATGCGGCAGGCACACCCGTGTAGCACCTGAACCGGAACAGCAACCAGGATTTCGGGCTGTTACGATACAGGGGCCCCGCTTCTGTATCTGTACCGATGCGGCCGACCACGCCACGATCCCCCCATGGACACCACCCCGCTCTACCGCCAGGTTGCCGGCC
This sequence comes from Cupriavidus sp. FW305-F7, assembly GCF_058782875.1. Classification (NCBI taxonomy): domain Bacteria; kingdom Pseudomonadati; phylum Pseudomonadota; class Betaproteobacteria; order Burkholderiales; family Burkholderiaceae; genus Cupriavidus; species Cupriavidus sp. FW305-F7. The sequence goes on from NZ_JBYSYC010000061.1 coordinate 37,930, forward strand.
ACTACCGCCGCGCCATTGAATCCGGCACGCTCGCCGCCGGCGACCGCATGCCGTCGGTGCGTGCGCTGATGGCGTTGCACAGCGTGAGCCTGTCCACCGCGCTGCAGGCATGCCGGCAACTGGAAAGCGACGGCCTGCTGGAAGCGCGCCCACGCTCGGGTTACTTTGTTGCCGCGCCGCTGCGCGGCCCGCTGGCCGGACTGTCAGAGCCCGCCGCCGCGCTGCCGGACCCGGCCCAGTACGTTGGCATCCACCAGCGCATTTCAGGCTTGCTGGCACGCAGCCAGCATGAGCACGTGCATACCGATCTGGGCGGCGCCTATTGCGCGCCGTCGCTCTACCCGACCGAGGCCCTGCGCAGTGCCGCGGCGCGTGCGCTGCGCCGGCATCCGCAGCTGTTCGGCGAGGCGGTCGAGTCCGATGGCTACCAGCCGCTGCGCGCCGCGATTGCGCGCCAGGCGCTGCGCAACCGCGTGCAGCTGGCACCGGAAGAGATTGTCATCACGCACGGCTGCACCGAGGCGCTCAACCTCGCGCTGCGCGCGGTGGCTGGCCCGGGCGACGTGATTGCGGTGGAGTCCCCGACCTACTATGGCCTGCTGCAGATCCTGGAAAGCCTGGGCATGCGCGCGCTGGAAATCCCGTGCAGCCCCCAGACCGGCATCTCGCTGGAGGCGCTGGAGCTGGCCGCGCAGCACTACGACAACATCCGCGCGGTGGCGGTGGTGCCCAACCTGCAGAACCCGCTCGGCTGCATCATGCCGGACGCGCACAAGGCGCGGCTGGTGCAGTGGTGCGAAGCGCGTGGCATCGCGCTGATCGAGGACGACTGCTTCTCGGCCACCGCCGACAGCGATGCGCCGCCGGCCGCGGCCAAGGCCTGGGATGGCAGCGGCAACGTGATCCACTGCGCCTCGCTGCACAAGGTGCTGGCGCCCGGCATGCGCCTGGGCTGGATCGCCGCCGGCAAATGGCAGGCGCGGGTGGAGATGCTCAAGTTCGGCCTGTCGCGGCCCAACGAGATGCTGTCGCAGATGGCGGCCGCTGACTTCCTGGCTTCCGGCGCGCACGACCGCCACCTGCGCCGGCTGCGCACCCGGCTGCGCGCGCAGCGCGAATGGTTCGCGCAGGCCATCGCCGCCAGCTTTCCCGCCGGCACGCGGCTGGGCTCGCCGCGCGGCGGCATGCACCTGTGGGTGGAGCTGCCCGCGCAGGTGTCGTCCGAAGCGGTATTCGACCAGGCGCTGCAGGCCGGCATCCGCGTGATGCCGGGCGTGATGTTCTCCAACGCCGGGCGCTTCGACCACTGCCTGCGCGTCAACTGCGGCACGCCGCGCTCGGCGCAGATCGAGCGGGCGCTGGGCACGCTGGCCGCCATCGTGCAGCGGCTGGCAGGCTAGCCCTGGCGCCTGCCTGCAATATCCCTCCCCTTTTGCCGGTGCCTCGCCTATCCTAATGCGCTGGTGCGCAGGGGCTGCCCGGCTGGTCTCCGGGGGCGAAGACCGACCACGGGCGCCGTGCACCACGGGAAAAAGAAAAAGGAGAAAAGCCTTGAGCAGTGCATCCGCGGCAACGTCCGTCGGCAAGGGTGTCGGCAACCCTGCCGGCAACAACCTGGACGACTATCAAACCCTGTTCCAACTAGCACCTGTCTCGCTGTGGCTGGAAGACTTCAGCGCCGTGCGCGAGTATTTTGCGCAACTGCGCAAGGAAGGTGTCACCGACCTGCGCGCCCACCTGCGCGCGAACCCGCAGCAAGCGGCGCAATGCTCGGCGCTGATCCGCGTGATCGACGTGAACCGGCGCACGCTGGAGCTGTTCCGCGCGGCCGATCTCGACGACCTGGTGGCCAACCTCGACACCGTGTTCCGCGACGACATGCTCGATCAGCATGTCGAGGAACTCGGCCAGCTGTGGGACGGCGGCAGTCGCTTCGCCAGCCAGACAGTCAACTACACGCTGGATGGCGAGCGGCTCGACATCCAGCTTGAGGCCACGGTGATGCCGGGCCACGAAGACACCTGGGAGCGCGTGCTGCTGTCGATCAAGGACATCACCGCGCGCATGCGCACCGAGCGCGAGCTGCGCCGCAGCGAGCAATATGCGCTGGGGCTGTTCGAGCATTCGCCGGTGTCGTTGTGGGTGGAGGACTTCAGCGCGGTCAAGGTGCTGCTCGATGAGGTCCGCGGCGCCGGCATTACCGACTTCCGCACCTTCCTCAACGTGCATCCGGACTTTGTCTCGCGCTGCATGCAGGAGATTCGTGTGCTCGATGTCAACCAGCAGACGCTGCAGATGTTCGGCGCGGACAGCAAGCAAGTCCTGCTGTCGCGGCTGGGCGATGTGTTCCGCGACGACATGCGCATCCATTTTGCCGAGCAGCTGATCGACCTCTGGCACGAGAAGCTGTGGCAGCAGCGCGAAGTCATCAACTACGCGCTCGATGGCCGCGCCGTGGACGTCTTCATGCAGTGGTCGGTGTTCCCCGGGCGGGAAGCGGACTGGGACCAGGTGCTGGTGTCGCTGACCGATATCACGGCGCGCAAGAAGGCCGAGGCCTATGTCGAGTTCCTGGGCAAGCACGACGTGCTGACCAAGCTCTACAACCGTGCCTACTATGAGGACGAGCTGGCGCGGCTGGGCCGTAAGGGCCCGTGGCCGGTCAGCGTGGTGGCGGTGGACCTGAACGGCCTCAAGGTGGTCAACGACCAGTTCGGCCATGCCGACGGCGACGGGCTGCTGCGCCGCACCGGCGAGGTGTTGAAGAAGGCGGTGGGCGAGCAGGCCTGCGTGGCGCGCATCGGCGGCGACGAGTTCATGATCCTGCTGCCCGGGCGCGACGAGCGCGGCGCTGCCACGGTGATCGAGCAGATCGGCAAGGTGGTGGAGCTGAACAACCAGTTCTACCCGGGAACACGCCTGAGCTTTTCCATCGGCCACGCCACCTGCCTGCAAGGCGACCGGCTGAACGAGATCGTCAAGCTGGCCGACAGCCGCATGTATCAGGCCAAGCGCGACTACTACACTACGCTGGCCAACGAACGCCGCCGCGATTGAAGCTTGGCGGCTCAGCCCGGCGTGCATTGGCCGCGCATCAGCGCCCACTCCTCGCATTGCTTGCCGGACGGGAAGGTGCAGATGCCGGACTGGCCGGCCGGTGTCGACACGATCTGCAGCTTGCCGCCGCGCTGCGTGCAGTTGACCAGGTGCGCGGCAAGCCTCGGCCTTTAGGCCGGGGAAGGATAGCGCGGACGCCGTCGGCGTCCTTTCGGCG
>NZ_JBYSYC010000062.1:0-40997 GCF_058782875.1 Cupriavidus sp. FW305-F7
CGCTGGATGCTGGAGCAGAAGCAGGTGCTGCTGACTGACACCACCATGCGCGACGCGCACCAGTCGCTGTTCGCCACGCGCATGCGCACCGCCGACATGCTGCCGATCGCGCCGTTCTATGCGCGCGAACTGTCGCAGCTGTTTTCGCTGGAGTGCTGGGGTGGCGCCACCTTCGACGTGGCGCTGCGCTTCCTCAAGGAAGACCCGTGGCAGCGCCTTGAGCAACTGCGCGAGCGCGTGCCCAACGTGCTGTTCCAGATGCTGCTGCGCGGCTCCAACGCGGTCGGCTACACCAATTATGCCGACAACGTGGTGCGCTTCTTCGTGCGCCAGGCGGCCAGCGCCGGCGTGGATGTGTTCCGCGTGTTCGATTCACTGAACTGGGTGCGCAACATGCGGGTCGCGATCGACGCCGTCGGCGAGAGCGGCGCGCTGTGCGAAGGCGCGATCTGCTATACCGGCGACCTGTTCGACAAGTCGCGCGCCAAATACGACCTGAAGTACTACGTCGGCATCGCGCGCGAGCTGAAGCAGGCCGGCGTGCATGTGCTGGGCATCAAGGACATGGCAGGCATCTGCCGTCCGCAGGCCGCGGCGGCACTGGTCAGGGCGCTCAAGGAAGAGACCGGGCTGCCGGTGCATTTCCATACCCACGACACCAGCGGCATCTCGGCCGCTTCGGCGCTGGCCGCGATCGAGGCCGGCTGCGATGCGGTCGACGGCGCGCTCGACGCCATGAGCGGGCTGACCTCGCAACCCAACCTGTCGAGCATCGCCGCGGCCCTGGCCGGCAGCGAGCGCGATCCCGGCCTCAGCCTGGAGCGCCTGCACGAAGCGTCGATGTACTGGGAAGGGGTGCGCCGCTTCTACGCGCCGTTCGAATCCGAAATCCGCGCCGGCACCGCCGACGTGTACCGCCACGAGATGCCCGGCGGCCAGTACACCAACCTGCGCGAGCAGGCGCGCTCGCTCGGCATCGAGCATCGCTGGACCGAGGTGTCGCGTGCCTATGCCGAGGTCAACCAGATGTTCGGCGACATCGTCAAGGTGACGCCGACGTCCAAGGTGGTCGGCGACCTGGCATTGATGATGGTGGCCAACGACCTGAGCGCCGCCGACGTGTGCGATCCGGCCAAGGAAACCGCCTTCCCTGAATCGGTGGTGTCGCTGTTCAAGGGCGAACTGGGCTTTCCGCCCGACGGCTTCCCCGCGGCACTGTCGCGCAAGGTGCTGCGCGGCGAGCCGCCCGTGCCGTACCGGCCCGGCGACCAAATCCCGCCGGTTGACCTCGACGCGGCGCGCGTCGCGGGTGAAGCAGCGTGCGAACAGCCGCTCGACGACCGCCAGCTGGCTTCGTACCTGATGTACCCGAAGCAGGCCGGCGAGTACCACGCGCATGTGCGCAACTACAGCGACACCTCGGTGGTACCCACGCCGGCATACCTGTACGGCTTGCAGCCGCAGGAAGAAGTGGCCATCGACATCGCCGCCGGCAAGACCCTGCTGGTCTCGCTGCAAGGCACGCACCCCGATGCCGAAGAGGGTGTCATCAAGGTCCAGTTCGAGCTGAACGGGCAGTCGCGCACCACGCTGGTCGAGCAGCGCAGCACCACGCAAGCGGCGGCGAAGCGCCACAGCCGTCCGGTTGCCGAGCCCGACAACCCGCTGCACGTCGCTGCGCCCATGCCTGGCTCGATCGTGACGGTGGCGGTGCAGCCAGGGCAGCGCGTGGCCGCGGGCACGACGCTGTTGGCGCTGGAGGCGATGAAGATGGAGACCCATATCGCGGCGGAGCGGGACTGCGAAATCGCCGCAGTCCATGTTCAGCAGGGCGATCGCGTGGCGGCGAAGGATCTGCTGATTGAACTGAAGAATTGACGCTGGCTGGCAGGCGCAGGCTCCGATTCGCATCCCGCGGCGAACCGTCCGCCACTTCCACCACGCCGTGCAGACAGATTCCCGGCTACGTGCAGTTGTCCCGGTACGCCTGCTGCAGTTGCTTGCGCGTCTTGTCGCGTTCGATCTTGGGGATGGTGCGGCCTTGCGCGTTCTGGGTGGCAGGGCCGGATGATTGATAGGAGCGCTTCTTGGAGGTGGCGTTGTATTGCTCCTTCAGGGCTTCGCACTTGGCGCGCGCGGCATCGTCAGGATCGGGCGAGGCGGCTGACGGGGGGCGATAGGGACTGGCCCCGCCTTGCACCGCTTCCGATATGGCGCCGGCGGCACCGTCTGCCGGTGCGGGCTGCGCCAGGGCAGGCGAGGCCCACGCCAGGGCCAGCAGGCCGGTTGCCAGGCATCTCGTCGATATCGGCATCTTGTCTCTCCCCGGTGCAAAGGCATTCCGCTGGGCGCGGGAACCCTGTCGGACTACAGGCTGGCTTGCCAGACCATCATACGTCCCATTACCGGGATTGTCAGAAGCGAATGACCCGGGCGGTTCTTCCCCGTAGTCAGATCGGGAGCGCGGTGCGGCAAGCAGGCAGCATTGCATTGCAGCATCCGAGGGGTTTCGCGGCACCCCGACCAGGGCGTTCCAGGGCCGGCTGATCCACTTCTTTCTTTGATCCGGCGGGGCGGCACCCTCTATAGTCGATGTATGCCAAGGAGATGCCCCCCATGGAGCCTCAGAACCTGACTCCCGCCGCGCAGCGCGACGCCGACAAGGCACCCGGGTGGTTGCGCTGGCTCCCCGGGGTCCAGATGCTGAAGTCATACCAGCCGGGCTGGCTGCCGAACGACCTCGCCGGCGGGCTGGTGCTGACCACCATGCTGGTGCCGGTCGGCATCGCCTACGCGGAGGCCTCCGGCGTGCCCGGTGTCTACGGGCTCTACGCCACCATGATCCCGATGCTGGTGTATGCCGTGTTCGGCCCGAGCCGGATCCTTGTGCTGGGGCCGGATTCGGCCCTGGCCGCGCCGATCCTGGCTGTGGTGCTGCAGGTCTCCGGCGGCGATCCGGCGCGCGCCATCATGGTGGCCAGCATGATGGCAATCGTCTCGGGCGTGGTCTGCATCGTGATGGGGCTGTTGCGGCTGGGGTTCATTACCGAGTTGCTGTCCAAGCCGATCCGCTATGGCTACATGAACGGGATCGCGCTCGCGGTGCTGGTCAGCCAGTTGCCCAAGCTGTTCGCCATCTCGATCGAGGACGCCGGCCCGCTGCGGGAGATAATCAGCCTCGGCCGCGCGATCCTGGCCGGCGAGACCAACTGGTACAGCTTTGCGGTCGGCGCGGGCAGCCTGGTGCTGATCCTGTTCCTGAAGCGCTTCGAGCGCATTCCCGGCATCCTGATCGCGGTGATCATTGCCACGCTGGCCGTCAGCGGGCTCCACCTGGACCAGTCCGGCGTGAAGGTGCTGGGCCAGATCCCGCAAGGCTTGCCGGCCTTTGTCGTGCCCTGGGTGAGCGATGCGGACCTGGTGAAGATCCTGCTGGGCGGGTGTGCCGTTGCGCTGATCTCGTTCGCGGATACCAGCGTGCTGTCGCGCACCTTTGCCGCGCGCACCAACACCCGCGTCGACCCGAACCAGGAGATGGTCGGGCTGGGCGCCGCCAACCTGGCCGCGGGCTTCTTCCAGGGCTTTCCGATCAGCAGCAGCTCGTCCCGTACGCCGGTGGCCGAAGCCGCGGGCGCGAAGACCCAGCTTACCGGCGTGTTGGGTGCGCTGGCCGTGGCGGCGCTGCTGATGTTCGCGCCCAACCTGCTGCAGTACCTGCCAAACAGCGCGCTGGCCGCGGTGGTGATCGCGGCGGCCATCGGCCTGTTCGAGGTGAATGACCTGAAGCGCATCTACCGGATCCAGCAGTGGGAGTTCTGGCTTTCCATGGTGTGCTTTGCCGCGGTGGCGGTGTTCGGGGCCATCCAGGGGATCATCCTGGCCGTGGTCATCGCCGTTATTGAGTTCCTGTGGGACGGCTGGCGGCCGCACTATGCCGTGCTCGGCCGCGTCGAAGGCCTGCGCGGCTACCACGACATGCAACGCTACCCGCATGCGCAGCGCATCGACGGCCTGGTGCTGTTCCGCTGGGATGCGCCGCTGTTCTTCGCCAATGCCGAACTGTTCCAGGAGCGGCTGATGGAAGCGATCGATGCATCGCCGACACCCGTGCGCAGGGTCGTAGTGGCGGCCGAACCGGTGACCAGTGTCGATGTCACCTCGGCCGACATGCTGCGCGAACTGAGCCGCACCCTGGACGCGCGCGGCATTGCGCTGCATTTCGCCGAGATGAAGGATCCGGTGCGTGACAAGCTCAAGCGCTTCGAGCTGATGGAAGCGATTGGCGACAAGAATTTCCATCCGACCGTTGGCAGTGCGGTGGATGACTACCTTGGACTTGACGACGGCCCGGCCGGCACGGGCAGCGGAAGTGCGCCTGCGGCGCAGGCCGGCCAGTGAAAAGACCTGCGCCGCATGCTTCGTTGCCGGCGCTGGGCTTACGAGAGCCGCCGGCCGAGCGTCTCCGGCACCATGGCCAACCCGAGCAGCGAGACCAGGCCGCAGCCGATCAGGTAGAAGGCCGGCGCATTGGGGCTGCCTGTCAGGTGGATCAGCACGGTCGAGAACAATTGGGCAAAGCCGCCGAATATCGCAATCGCCACATAGTAGGTCACGGACATGCCGGTGGCCCGCAGGCGCTGCGGCAATACCTCGCTCACCAGCACCAGCGTGGCGGGTGAAGTCATGGCCATGGGGATGGCCAGGCACCCGACCACCACCAGCAGGCAAGTCAATGACGGATAGGTGTTGAGCACGAAAAAGGCTGGATAGGCCATCAGCAGCAACACCACGCGCGACCACCACACCATGGTGCGGCGCCCGACGCGGTCGCACATCCAGCCGGCGATCGGACCGAACACCACCATCATGGCCGCGGCCACGAAGCCGGCCCAGACCGCCTCCCCGCGCGGGATATGCAGCTGGAAGGTGGCGTAGTTCGGCAGATAGTAGGCGATCAGGTGTACCGCCGCGGCGAGGCCGGTCATCAGGAGCACGCTGGCCACTAGCTCACGCCAGTGCTGGCGCATCAGCTGCCATCCGCCGGCAGCGGCCTTCTTGCGCGGCGGCGGCACCAGCGTTTCCTCCAGGCGCCGGCGGATCAGCTGGCCGATGGGGATTACCAGGATGCCGAGCAGGAATGCAGCGCGCCAGCCCCAATGCTCGAGGGCATCGGCGCTGAGCGTATGGCTGAGCGAGAGCGCCACCAGCGCTGCGAACACGGCGGCAATACCCTGGCTGGCCGTCTGCCAGCTGGTGTAGAAGCCGCGCGAGCGTTCGTCCGCGTACTCCAGCAGCATGGCGCTGGCCGAGCCCATCTCACCGCCGATCGCAAAGCCCTGCAGCAGGCGTGCGAGGATCATCAGGACCGGGGCCAGGTAGCCGATCTGTGCATAGGTCGGCGTCACCACGAGGATCAGGGCGCTGAACGCCATCAGCCACATCGACAGCAGCACAGCGGGCTTGCGGCCATGGCGGTCGGCGTATGCGCCGATCACCAGTCCGCCCAGGGGCCGCATCAGGTAGCCCGCGCCAAAGGTGCCGAACGACAGTAGCAACTGGCCGAGCGGATTGCCGACAGGAAAATAGAGGGGAATGATCAGGGTGGCGAAGAAGTTGTACACCCCCGAGTCGTATAACTCCAGGGCACCGCCGATGGTGATGGCGGTGACCGCAGAAGCCTTGGACATGGGCTTGGGGTTGTCCTCGGCCGGCGCGGGCGTGGATATTGGCGACACCATGGTGGTGGTGGGATCGAGGGGCAAAGCTGTCTCCTGGCGCGGCCGTTGCCGGTACGGGTGCGGGCAAGAAGCCGCCGCGCGCTGTTGTTAGTCTGATGAAGTGAGTCGGTGGAGGCGGGCCGGCGGCCTGGCGTCGCCGGGCCGTGCTGCCTTATTCCAGCCGGAACCCGGTCTGCTTGATGGCGAGCGCCCATTTCTTCTGCTCGGCCGCCATGAAGCTGGCAAACTGGTCTGGGGAACTCTGGCTGGCGGGCTCATAACCCCTGCTGACGAGTTGCTGGCGCACGCCAGGCGCATTCAGGGCCTTCTCGATCTCCTTGCCGAGCAGCGCGACGATTTCCTTCGGCGTGCCGGCGGGTGCCACCAGGCCATACCATTCGCTGGCCTCGATACCGGGGAAGCCCGCCTCCGCCATGGTCGGCACATCCGGGAACAACGGCAGCCGCTGCTTGCTGGCCACGGCGATGCCCTTGAGTTGGCCGCCCTTGACGAACGGCATCACCGCCGGCACGCCGTGGAACATCATCTGGATGTGGCCTCCGACCATGTCGGTCAGCGCCTGCGGTCCGCCCTTGTAGGGCGCGTGCACGACATTGATATGGGCGGTCTCCTTGAACACCTCGGTGATCACGTTCTGCTGGGTGCCCGGGCCGACCGATGCATAGCTGAGCTTGCCGGGCTCCGCCTTGGCGCGTGCCACCAGGTCCTTGACAGAGCCGCCCACGGACGGGTGGATTACCAGCATGTACGGCGAGCTTGCCATCAGCCCCAGCGGCGCGAAGTCCTTGCCCATGTCGAAGGGCAGGTTCTTGTGCAGGCCGGCGTTGATCGCCATCGGTGCGCTGGCGACCAGCAGCGTGTAGCCATCCGGTGCCGCCTTGGCGCCCATGCCGGCGCCGATATTGCCGGTTGCCCCGGGCCGGTTGTCGACCACGACTTGCTGGCCCAGGCTGGCTGTCATCTTCTCGGCCACCGTGCGGGTGACGGCATCGACGCCGCCGCCCGCCGGCCAGGGTACGATGATGCGGATCGGGCGGTTGGGGTATCCGCCTTGTGCCAGCGCGCCGGTGGCGCAGGCGGCCAGTGCGATCGCGCCCAGGGTACGGCCAAAGCGGTTCAGTACGGATTTCATCTGTTGTCTCCTCGCTGTCTCTGGCGGGCCCCGTGCGGGTGGCGGGGCCTACGCTGTTTCAGTCTTTGGTTTATGCCGCTTCAGTAGCCTTGGTCTGTCCCGGCTTTGCGCTTCCTTGCTGCCATTGCGCCATCAGCCGCTCCCAGCGCGTGCGGGTGGCCGCCAGGTTGCGCGCCTTGACGTGGCCGTAGCCGCGGATTTCCTGCGGCAGCCGGGCAATCTCCAGCGCCAGGTCAAGGTTTTGCGCGGAAAGTGCCGGCAGCAAGGCTTCCACGCTGCGCCGGAATTCACCGATCAAAGCCCGCTCTTCCTTGCGCTCCAGGGTGTAGCCGAAGGGGTCGAATGCCGTGCCGCGCAGTCCCTTGAACCGGGCCAGTACGCCGAACGCGCTGCGCATCCACGGGCCATAGGCGCCTTTCACCAGTTCGCCGGCCTGGTTCTTCCGCGCAAACAGGGGAGGGGCCAGGTGATGGACCAGCCGGACCTTGCCTTCGAACATCGACGCAATCTGCTGGCGGAATGCGGCGCCGGTATGCAGGCGAGCCACCTCATATTCGTCTTTATAGGCCATCAGCTTGAACAGCGAGCGGGCCACGGCTTCGGTCAGGCGGGTGCCGCCGACGACCGATTCCGCCGCCTTCACGCGGCCCACTAACGACTCGTATTGCGCCGCATAGGCCCGGTTCTGGTAGCCGGCCAGGAAGTCGGCATGCTTCGTCATCAGTTCCCCGACCGGCACCTTGCGCACGAACTGGATCACCTGCGAGCCGGCCGGCAGCGCGGGTATCTTCGACATATCGTGGGCGCACAGCCGGCCCCATTCGAAGGCCGCCTTGTTGCTGTCGACCTGCACGCCGTTGAGCTCGATGGCGCGCATCAGCGCGGCGTGCGACAGCGGCACCTTGCCTTTCTGCCAGGCATAGCCGAGCAGCAGCAGGTTGGCGAAGATCGACTGGCCGAGCAGCTGCTTCGCCACCTGTTCGGCGTCGAAGCTGGCGAGCTGGCCTTCGCCGACGGACTGCGCGATCCGCGCCACGGCCTCGCCGGTCTGCGGATCCCAGTCGGGATTGCGGACAAAGGCCGCGGTCGGGGTGAGATGGCTGTTCAGCACCACATAGGTCCGCGCCGGCGACATCGCGGCCAGCGAGGTCTTGCCGGCTGCGACCACGGTATCGCAGGCGATCACCAGGTCGGCCATGGCCATGTCGACGCGGCTCGCATGCAGGGCGTCCGGGCTGGCGGCGATCTGGATGTGGCTCCAGGTGGCCCCACCCATCTGCGCCATGCCGGTCGCATCCTGGGTGATCACGCCCTTGCCCTCCAGGTGGGCGGCCATGCCCAGCACGCCGCCGATGGTGACGATGCCGGTGCCGCCGATCCCCGCCACCACGATGCGCTGCGGCTTGCCGGCATCCGGCAGCGTGGGCATCGGGATGGCCGGAGGCGTGGCGCGGCCGCTCGCGGTGGCGGCGGGCTTCTTCAGTTGGCCGCCTTCGACCGTGACAAAGCTCGGGCAGAAGCCCTTGGTGCAGGAGAAGTCCTTGTTGCAGGTATCCTGGTTGACCTTGCGCTTGCGGCCGAAGTCGGTTTCCACCGGCTGCACGGCCAGGCAATTGCTTTGCACGGAGCAGTCGCCGCAGCCTTCGCACACCAGCTCGTTGATGACCACGCGCTTCGCCGGATCGACCATGGTGCCGCGCTTGCGCTCGCGGCGCTTCTTGGTGGCGCAGGCCTGGTCGTAGATGATCACGGTCACGCCGGACACCTCGCGCAGCTCGCGCTGCACGGTATCGAGCTCGTCGCGGTGGCGCACGGTGACGCCGGCGGCGAGGTTGTCGACACCCTTGTACTTGCCCGGTTCGTCCGTGACCACGACGATCTGCCGCGCGCCTTCGGCGCCCAGTTCGCGCGTCATCGCCGGCACGTCGAGCTGGCCGTCCACCGGCTGGCCGCCGGTCATGGCCACGGCGCTGTTGAACAGGATCTTGTAGGTCAGGTTCACGCCGGCGTGGATCGACTGGCGTACCGCCAGCAGGCCGGAGTGGTTGTAGGTGCCGTCGCCCAGGTTGGCGAACATGTGGGTGCGCTTGCTGAAGGGCGCCTGGCCCATCCAGTGCACGCCTTCGCCGCCCATCTGCGACCACGAGGTGGTCGAGCGGTCCATCCACACCACCATGCCGTGGCAGCCGATGCCGGCGGTCGCGACCGAGCCCTCCGGCACCTGGGTGCTGGTGTTGTGCGGGCAGCCCGGGCAGAACCACGGCAGGCGATCGGTGGCGCGCGTATCGCCCTGGCCGGTGGCGCGTTCCTTCGCTTCGATTTCCTGCAGGCGCACGTCCATGCGCGCGGCCACGTCGGCCGGCACGCCCAGCGCCTTGAGCCGCTGCGCGATGGCCTTGGCCACCAGCGCGGGCGAGAGATCGGCCTTGGCGCGCAGCAGCCAGTCCTCGGCGGGCTTGCGGTGGCTCCATTCGCCGCCGGCGCCGTCGGTGTGGTGGTACTTGCCGAAGACGGCCGGGCGGGCGGCGGGCGGGTAGTGGTACAGCTCGTCCTTGAGCTGCTGCTCGATGACGGGACGCTTTTCCTCGACCACCAGGATTTCGCGCAGCCCGCGCGCAAAGTCGCGCACGCTGTCGGGCTCCAGCGGCCAAACCACGCTGACCTTGTGCAGCCGGATGCCGAGCGCGCGGCAGGTGGCGTCATCCAGCCCGAGGTCGAGCAGGGCCTGGCGCGTGTCGCTGTAGGCCTTGCCGCTGGCGATGATGCCGAGGCGGTCGCCGGATCCCTCGATCACGTTGCGGTTCAGGCGGTTGGCACGCACATAGGCGAGCGCGGCCGGCCACTTGAACTCCATCATGCGCGCCTCGGCCGCGAGCGGATCGTCGGGCCAGCGGATATGCAGTCCGCCCTCGGGCAGGGCGAAGTCTTCCGGCAACACGATGCGCACGCGATCCGAGTCGGTGGTCACCGAGGCGCCCGATTCCACCACCTCCTGCACGGTCTTCATGCCGGCCCACAGCCCGCTGAAGCGGCTCATGGCGAGGGCATGCACGCCGAGATCGAGGATGTCCTGCACATTGGACGGGAAGAACACCGGCAGCCCGCACGCCATGAAGGTGTGGTCGCTCTGGTGGGCCAGCGTGCTGCTCTTGGAGACATGGTCATCGCCGGCGAGCGCGATCACGCCACCCAGCGGCGAGGTGCCGGCGAGGTTGGCATGCTTGAGCGCATCGCCGCTGCGGTCGACGCCGGGACCCTTGCCATACCAGATGCCGAACACGCCGTCGTAGCGCTTGCTGGCGGCATCGAACTCCAGTTGCTGCGAGCCCCAGACCGCCGTGACGCCGAGTTCCTCGTTGACGCCGGGTTTGAAGACCACGTGGTTATCGGCAAGATGCTTCTTTGCCTGCCACAGCGCCTGGTCATAGGTCCCCAGGGGTGAACCGCGGTAGCCGGAAATAAAGGCGGCGGTGTTGTGGCCGGCCGCGGCATCGCGCTTGCGCTGCAACAGCGGCAGGCGTACCAGCGCCTGCACGCCGCTCATGTAGGCACGGCCGGAGTCCAGCGCGTACTTGTCGTCGATCGACACGGCTTGCATCGCCTGCCGGGCCGCGTCGGGGAGGATTGGAGCATTCATAAGGGCGGTTTTCAGGCAAACAGGGTTGAACGGGGCCTGCCGGCGTGCCTTGGCACCCGGATTCCAGGCAATACAGGTGATGGAAGCGGCGCTAGCCGGGGAGGGGGATGCCGAGTTCGCGGCCTAGCGCATCCAGTTCCCGCACGACCGCGTCGGGCAGGGCGATGCCTTGCTCGCGGCCTTCGCGTTCGAGCGCTTCGCCTCGGTGTCCGGGGAGCCGGGCATCGGCGCCGCCGGCGGCAAGATAATTGCCGGTCCACTGCGCCATGTAGTCGGCGAACAGGTCCTTGCCGGCAAAGGCGTCCGGCTTTACCAGCCAGACAAAACCGCCTTGGCGGCCGACCGCGCCGGCGCCTGCGACGGTGTTGCGTGCGGGAGAAAGCGAGTCTGCGGTGGCGGCCATGGCACCGGCCAGGCACTCCACCATCATGGCGATGCCGATGCCTTTGTGCCCGCCGGTGGGCAGCAGCGAGCCTTCCAGCGCGCGTTGCGCATCGGTGGTCGGATGGCCGTCGGCGTCTAGCGCCCAGTCATCGGGAATCGGCTTGCCTTCACGGGCGGCCAGCAGGATATGGCCGCGGGCGGCGACGCTGCAGGCGACGTCGAACACGATCGGCGCCGCGCCCGGCAACGGGCAGCCGAAGGCGATGGGGTTGTGCCCGATCGCGGCGCGGGCAAATCCTTCCATGCCCAGCACGGGCGGCGTGCGCTGTCCGACCATGCAGAAGGCACCCGCCTCGGCAGCCAGCAGCGCCGGGATGCCCAGCGCGCCGAGATGGCCGCACGATTGCACCGCAACCAGCACGGACGCGCACGATTGCAGCGCCTCCAGCCCCAGTTGCACGGCGCGCGGGCCCGCGATCTGGCCCATGGCGCCGTCGGCGTCCAGCACGATGCCGCCCGGAAAGGCCTTGTGCGACATCTCGGGGCGCGGGTTGAAATCGCCGGCACGCAGGCGTTCGACATAGGAGGGGACCCGCGTCAGGCCATGCGTCTTGTAGCCACGCAGTTCGCTGCGCACCAGTGCGGCCGCGGCTTCGGTAGCCTGGTCTGGCGCCACGCCGCACGACTCGAACACGGCGGCGGTCCAGCGCGCAAGGCGGTCGGTTTTCCAGCGGATACTCATATGGATTTCTCCCGCACGATCATCAGGCGCTCCGCGAACGGGGCGGCATAGATCGACTGGTAGTAGAGCGGCTGGTCGCGCAGCGTGTAGCCACGTAACTCCATGATGAATGCCGGCGCTTCCGGGTCGAGCCCGAGTTCCTGCGCGGCCGCGGCCGGGGCCGGGCCAAAGCGGATCCACTGGTCCACGCGCAGCGTCGGCAGCGACAGGCGCTGGCCGATCAGCTCGCGCAGGTTCTTCTCCAGGGCATCGCGGTCCAGCCCGCCAAGTTGCGCAAAGTCTTCCTCGCGCAGCCAGAACTCGCTGTAGAGGTCGAAGCGGCCACCGACGCTGATCACGCGCTCGATGCGCACGTAGCCGTCACCGGCGAGGAACTCCGACCACGGTCCCTTGCGCTTGATACGCTTTACCGAGCGCGCGTGGACGTAGGACGGCAGCTCGTTGCCCTGTTCATCGCGAAAGCGCAGGTAACGGACATCCGCCGGCGCAACGCGCGTCCCGGAGACAAAGGTGCCCCGTCCCTGTTCGCGCGTGATCAGTCCGGAGTGCGTCAGCCGCGCCAATGCCTTCTGGATCGTGCCGACGCTGACCCCATGGAAGCTGGCGAGCTCGCCCTCGGAGGGCAGGCGGTCGCCCTCGCGCAGCGCGCCGGATTCGATGGAGTGGATGATCGCGTCGGAGACGCTGCGAAGTTTGGTCATGGTTGTTCAGAGGCTCAGTGCGAATCGACTGACCGCGGTCTCCCGGATATCGAGCACCTCGCTGGTCAGCCGCGTGCCGGATGCGACGTCCATCGCATAACCAAACAGCTGCTCGCCGAGGTCGGAGATCTTGTCCCCGTTCTGCAGGACTCCGCTGACGTCGAAGTCAATGTTGTCGGCCATGGTGTGCAGGGTATTGACGTTGCCGCACACCTTGACGGTCGGTGCCACCATGCTGCCGATGGGGTTGCCCACCCCCGTGCCGAAGAAGGTGAGCTGGCATCCGCCGGCGGCCAGCGCAGTGAGATTTTCCACTGCCGCGGCCGGCGCGTCCATGAAATGCAGCCCCTTCTTCTGCGGCGCCTCGCCGTAGCGCAGCACGCCCACCAGTGGGCTGGTGCCGGCCTTGGCCATGGCGCCCAGCGCCTTTTCCTCGACCGTGGTCAGGCCGCCGCGCTTGTTGTCGGGCGAAGGCTGGTCCTCGCGCATGTCGACGCCGCGCGAGATCGCCAGGTTTTCCATGTTGCGCACCGCCGTGACAAAGGCCTCGCGCACCCGGCCATCGGCCGCGCGCTCGGCGAACAGATGCTCGGCGCCGATGAACTCCGAGGTTTCGGAAATGATCACGGTGCCGCCGCCGGCGATCACCATGTCCGCCATGCGGCCGATCACCGGATTGCAGCTCAGCCCGGAAGTGGTGTCAGAACCGCCGCACTCGACGCCGATCACCAGCGACGACACTGGGCACGGCACGCGGCGCGCCTTCGACGCCGCCAGCGAGAGCCGGCTGGCCTTGCGCGTGCCTTCGGCAATGCATGCAACCGTGCCGTCGGGCTGCAGGTGCACGCATTCGACCGGCTTGCCGGTGCTGCGGATGCGGCGTGCGACCTCTTCCGTCGACGATTCTTCCAGGCCCACCAGCAGCACCGCGGCGATATTGGGATTGCGGCCAAGGCCGGCCAGCGACTCGAACGCGAAATCCAGGTCGGCGCCGAACTGTCCGCGCACGAACAGCGTCGTGACCGGGATGCAGCCGCCTACGGTGCGGGCAATGGTGCGGGTGACCGGATTGCAGTTGTCCATCACGGAAACCACCGCGACCCAGTTGCGCACACCGACCGCGCCGTTCTCGCGCGGGTATCCGAGGAAGGTTGTTGTCATCTGCATTACCCCTTTTGCAGGTCGCCGCGGGCACGCGCCGACTCGATGTTGTGAACGTGCATGTGTTCGCCGGCGCGCACCGCGCGGCTGGCGCGGCCGATGACCTGGCCGTACTTCAGGATGGTTTCTCCCTCGACCGTGTCGGCGATGCAGATCTTGTGGCCGAACGGCACGTCTTGCAGCAGCACCAGCTTGCCTTGTCGCTCGCCTTCCAGCGCGCAGGCGTCGCCGGCCTGGCCGGCGTCCAGCAGGGTGGCCACATTGTCGGCCGGGTTCAGTACGATGGCTCGGGGCATTGATCAACTCCTGTATAGGTGTTGGGATCAAATGTAGGGAGCCTGCTGGTATCTAGTCAAGGATAAATAGGGATACTCAGCGAAAACCACTACTCCTAGAGTGAAAGTCCTATATAGAAGTTTGTTGACATCGGCCCGACCGCTGTCTATCGTCATGACAACGGCGATGTTGTTTGCGCCGGAGCATCGACGCAGTGAATCAACGGAGAAGGCGGACATGAACGTCATGTCACACAAGGAAAAGATTGCGAAGCTGCAGGCCCTGCGCGCACGCCTGGATCCCCTGGAGGACTTCGGCCTGTGGTTCTGGGCAGGCATGACCGCCGGCACCCATGCCGTCAATGCAGCACTGCATCAGGCGGGCATCACGCTGGATGACGACCGGTTCCCGACGCAACCCGGCGTCTACCTGGTGCCGCAGCCCGACGGCAGCCTGAAGCCGGCGTTCCGGCCGCTGGGCGACGTCCTGCATGTCGGTCGCCCGAAAGTGGAGGGGCCGGTGCCTGCCGATATCGCCGAGATGATGGAAGTGATGGAGCACATCGAGCACTACCGCGATCCCTGTCTGCGCGAAGGGCTGGCGCCGACCGCCGGGATTGCGCAAGGTTGCGACGCCGCGCTGCGCCGCTGCCTGGGATTGCTGGAAGCGCGCCTGGAGGGAGACCGCCATGGACATTGAGCAGCACATGGCGATGGCGCGCAGTCTCGAGGCGTCGCTGCAGAAGTGCACCAGCGTCGACTACGAGATGACTATCGAAGGCGCGATGCTGGCGGGAACGCACTGGTTGAACGCGCTACTGCACAAGGTGGGTGCGACGCCGCCGCAGGCGGATGTGTTCCATACCTACCTGCTGACGGTCAATGAATTCCGGCGGCTGGCGGTGGCGGCGGAGAAGCCGCTGCACGCCCTGGCCGCCATCGAGGATACGCGGGCGCCGTTTGTACGCGGCAACCATCCGGGTGGAGAAGCTGCCGCCGAACGGGCGCTGGAGCTGCTGTCGTTGATCCGCGCGACGGCGCTGGGCAGCGCATAGCAAGTACAGACGCAGCAAGAGACACGTCGAGAGACAGGAAAAGGAGACAACAGTGAAGGCAGTCCGTGTAGTGCCGGGCCCCGAGGGCGGCAAGGTCGAAGTGCAGGATATCCCCGTGCCGGTGGTGGCAGCGGGGCAGGTACTGGTGAGGGTGCGCGCCGCGGGCCTCAACCGTGGCGAAATCAACCAGGCGAAGGAGCTGCGCTCGGGCAACACCATCACCACCGGCGTCGAATTTGCCGGCGAGATCGCGGAAGTCGGCGAAGGCGTCAGCGGCTGGCGCAAGGGCGACCGCGTGATGGGCCATGGCCGCGGCTGCCAGGCGGAGTACGTGGTGGCCGACCCGTTGGCACTGATCCCGGTGCCGGACGGCTTGTCATGGATCGATGCCGCGGCGTTCCCCAACGTCTTTATCACCGCGCATGACGCACTGGTCACCAACGGCCGCCTGGTGGCGGGCGAGTCGGTGCTGGTCAACGGCGCCTCGGGCGGCGTGGCGATGGCGGCGATCCAGATCGCCTCGCTGATGGGCGCCCGGCCCGTGATCGCGTCCTCGCGCTCGGCGGCCAAGCTGGACAAAATCAGCCAGTTCGGCATGGATGTCGGCATCGACGCCTCGAAGGACGACCAGGTCGAGGCGGTCTTGCAGGCCACCGACAACAAGGGCGTCGACATCATCATCGATACCGTCGGCGGCCCGGTGTTCGAGGCCAATATGAAAAGCCTGGCAATCAAGGGCCGCCTGGTGAACATCGCGCGGCTGGGCTCGGCAACCGCCCAGATCGACCTGGCACAGCTCTGGCTCAAGCGCCTGCAGCTGATCGGCGTGACCTTCCGCACCCGCACGGAACAGGAGCGGCTGGAGTGCATCCAGGCCTGCGCGCGCGACATGCTGCCGTTTTTGCGCACGGGCCGCGTGCGGCTGCCGATCGATCGGACCTTTGCCATGACCGACATCGACGCCGCGCATGCGTACATGAAGCAAGACCAGCACGTCGGCAAGATCGTGTTGCTGGTCGACTGATTCCACAGAAAGCGATAGATAAGAGGAGACATGATGACAATCCAGATCAAGCCGCTGACCGGCTCCGTGGCTGCAGCCGTGACCGGTGTCGACCTGAACCAGCCGCTCGACGACGCCAGCTTCGAGATCCTGCACCGGGCGTTCCTGGAGCATGGCGTGCTGGTGTTCCGCGGCCAGCAACTGCAGCCGGCCGCGCAGGTCGCGTTCGCCCGGCGCTGGGGCAAGCCGGTGCAGGGCAACCCGCTGCTCAAGGGCCTGACCGAGTTCCCGGAACTGGCTCAGGTCACCAGGATCCCGAAGGAAACCGCCTCGACCGAGGCCTGGCATTCGGACTCGATCTATACCGAGGTGCCGCCGAAGATCTCGATCCTGTCGGCGGTCACCATCCCCATCGGTGGCGACACCATGTGGTGCAACCAGTACGTCTCGTACGACCGTCTGTCGCCGGCGATGCAGCGCATGATCGAAGGGCTGCGGGCCCGCTTCTCGGGGGCGCGGCTGGCCAAGATGACGGGTTCGGACAAGGTGCCGACGGCCGTGCACCCGATCGTGCGCACGCACCCGGAGACCGGGCGCAAGGCGCTTTATGTCGGCCACCCCGACACCGCGCAGTGCATCGAAGGCATGACCGAAGTGGAGAGCCGTCCGCTGCTCGACTTCCTGTATGAGCACTCGGTGACGCCGGACAACGTCTACCGCCATATGTGGCAGGAGGGCGATGTGGTGATGTGGGATAACCGCTGCACCATGCACTACGCCGTGCACGACTATGGCAATGCCGACCGCGTGCTGAACCGCGTCACGCTGGAAGGGGAAGTGCCCCGCTGAGCTGTACCGCCAAGACCGGCGCCGCGCCTTGCCATTGATCCGGCATGCGGCGCCCGGCACACAGGTTGCCCGTCCACCCCCGACGCACGGAATGCACGGGACCAAAGGAGATTGAAATGCAGATAGGGATCCCGACTGAGACGCGGGCGGGGGAGGCGCGCGTTGCCGCAACGCCGGAGACCGTGACGAAATACGTGGCACAGGGCCACCAGGTCATATTGCAGGCTGGCGCCGGCGTGCGTGCCAGCCAGACCGACAGCGCCTATGAGGCCGCGGGAGCGCGCATCGGCAGCGCCGCCGAGGCGCTGGGCGCGCAACTGGTGCTGAAGGTGCGCGCACCGGACGAAGCCGAGCTGGCGCAGATGAAGCCGGACGCCGTGCTGGTCGGCATGCTCAATCCCTTCGACGCCGAGAACAACGCGCGCATGTCCGCCGCGAACATCACCGCCTTTGCCCTGGAAGCCGCGCCGCGCACGACGCGCGCGCAGAGCATGGACGTACTGTCGTCGCAGGCCAACATCGCCGGCTACAAGGCCGTGCTGGTGGCGGCGCACCATTACCAGCGCTTCATGCCGATGCTGATGACCGCCGCGGGCACCGTCAAGGCGGCGCGCGTGCTGATCCTGGGCGCGGGCGTCGCCGGCCTGCAGGCCATCGCCTCGGCCAAGCGGCTGGGCGCGGTGATCGAGGCCTCCGACGTGCGCCCCGCGGTGAAGGAGCAGATCGAATCGCTCGGCGGCAAGTTCCTCGATGTTCCCTTCCTCACCGACGAAGAGCGCGAGATCGCCCAGGGCGTGGGCGGCTATGCGCGCCCGATGCCGCCGGACTGGATGAAGCGCCAGGCCGAACTGGTCCACCAGCGTGCCGTCCAGGCCGACATCGTCATTACCACCGCGCTGATCCCGGGCCGCAAGGCGCCCACGCTGCTGCACGAAGCGACCGTGCAGCAGATGAAGCCGGGCTCGGTGGTGGTCGACCTGGCCGCGGCACAGGGCGGCAATTGCCCGCTGACGGTGGTCGACGAAGTGGTCGAGCGCCATGGCGTCGTGCTGATCGGACACACCAACCTGGCCGGCATGGTCGCGGCCGACGCCTCGGCACTGTATGCCCGCAATGTGCTGGACTTCCTCAAGCTGGTCATCGACAAGGACGGCCAGTTCACGCTGAACCTGGAAGACGACATCGTTGCCGCATGCCTGATGACGCGGCGCGAAGAACTGGCGCTGGCCAGCTGAACCGGCAATCAAGGAGATCTCGATGGAAATAGTTGGCCACACGGTGATTAACCTGATCATCTTTGTACTGGCGATCTACGTGGGCTACCACGTGGTCTGGACGGTCACGCCCGCGCTGCACACGCCGCTGATGGCGGTGACCAATGCGATCTCGGCCATCATCATCGTCGGCGCCATGCTGGCCGCCGGCCTGACCGAGGGCTACGTTGGCCGCGCAATGGGGACGCTGGCGGTGGCGCTGGCGGCAGTGAATGTGTTCGGCGGCTTCCTGGTCACGCAGCGCATGCTGGAGATGTTCAGGAAGAAGGCACCCAAGGCGCAGCCCGAAGCCAAGGGGCAGCCTGGCGGCAAACTGGCGGAGGTAGCGCAATGAATGGCCTGTCGATGAATATGGTGACGCTGTCCTACCTGGGCGCGTCTGTTTGCTTTATCCAGGCGCTCAAGGGGCTGTCACACCCGACCACGGCGCGGCGCGGCAATACCTTCGGCATGGCCGGCATGTTGGTGGCGGCGCTCACCACGGTGGCGCTGATCTTCAAGCTGAAGAGCGAGCTGCTGTCCGGCGGGGCGGACCCGTCCGCGCCGGGCACCGGCCTGGCGCTGATCCTGGCGGCGCTGGTGGTGGGCGGCGGCATCGGTGCCTACGTGGCGAAGAAGGTGCAGATGACCAAGATGCCCGAGTTGGTCGCGGCGATGCACTCGCTGATCGGCCTGGCGGCGGTGTTTATTTCCGTGGCGGCAGTGGCGGAGCCTGCTGCCTTCGGTATCACGGCTGCCGGTTCGCATGACATTCCGCTGGGCAACCGCATCGAACTCTTCATCGGCTGCTTCGTCGGTGCCATCACCTTCTCCGGCTCGGTGATCGCCTTCGGCAAGCTGGCCGGGCGCTACAAGTTCCGGCTGTTCCAGGGCGCACCGGTGGTGTTCGCCGGCCAGCACTGGCTGAACCTGCTGCTGGCGGTGGCGATGGTGGGCTTTGGCATTGCGTTCTTCCTGACGCAGGCATGGATGCCGTTCCTGGTCATGCTGGCGCTCGCCTTCGTGCTGGGCGTGCTGATCATCATCCCGATCGGCGGTGCCGACATGCCGGTGGTGGTGTCGATGCTGAACTCGTACTCGGGCTGGGCGGCGGCGGGCATCGGCTTCTCGCTGAACAACCCGATGCTGATCATCGCCGGCTCGCTGGTGGGTTCCTCCGGCGCGATCCTGTCGTACATCATGTGCCGGGCGATGAACCGCTCGTTCTTCAACGTGATCCTGGGCGGCTTCGGCAGCGACGCCGCGGCCGCCAGCGGCCCGGCAGGGCAGGCCCAGCGCAATGTGAAATCGGGCTCGGCCGATGACGCCGCCTTCCTGATGGGCAATGCGGAAACGGTGATCATCGTCCCGGGCTACGGCCTGGCGGTCGCGCGTGCCCAACACGCGCTCAAGGAACTGACCGAAGTGCTCACGCACAGAGGCGTGACCGTGAAGTACGCGATCCACCCGGTGGCGGGCCGCATGCCCGGCCATATGAACGTGCTGCTGGCCGAGGCCGAGGTGCCGTACGACCAGGTCTTCGAGATGGAAGACATCAACAGCGAGTTCGGCCAGGCCGACGTGGTGCTGGTGCTGGGCGCCAATGACGTGGTCAACCCGGCGGCCAAGAACGACCCCAAGTCGCCGATCGCCGGCATGCCGATCCTGGAGGCGTACAAGGCCAAGACCATCATCGTCAACAAGCGCTCGATGGCCGCCGGCTATGCCGGGCTGGACAACGAGCTGTTCTACATGGACAAGACCATGATGGTGTTCGGCGACGCCAAGAAGGTGGTCGAGGACATGCTCAAGGCCGCCTGAGCCGCAGATTCACAGCAATAACGAGGAGACATGGATTGACATTCTCCCCTCCCTAAAGGGAGGAGATTCCCTCTGCAGGCGATCGATGTCCCGATCGGGCAAGGATATTTAACGCAGCGTTCACATCGCGATCATGTACGGCACCGCATTCACTGCATACCCACTGCCTTATTCCGAGGTCTGCGATACCTTTCGGCCTCCCCGGCGGCATCGCGTCGCACGAAGAACAAACCTGGGTGGTGAAACGTTCGTCGACTTCCTCATACCACGCGCCATGCGCAATCGCCTTGTACGCGAGCATTGTGCGGAAGGACGACCAGCCCGCATCGAGGACGGACTTCGCCATGCTGGTTTTGGCGAGGCCGGCGGCGTTCACATTCCCCACCGCGATGTAGTCAAAGTCTCGCACGATGCGACGCGAGAGCTTGTGCAGGAAGTCACGCCTTGCGTTGGTGATGCGGGCGTGAAGGTTCGTTGCCTGTCGCCGCTTGCGTGCTCGCTGCGCTTTGGCCAGCGCTTGCTCGAGTCGGCCGAGGTGGCGCGGATTCTCGAACTTCTCGCCGGTGGACAGCGTGGCAATGTCCTTCAAGCCCAGATCGATGCCGACGCCGCGTTCCGGGCAGCGGGCCTGGGTGTCGGCAACTTCAATCACGATGTTCAGGAACCAGTTGCCTCGCGCATCGCAGGAGAAATTTGTGCCGTCCTTGATCTTGCCTTCGGGAAGGGGGCGGGAGCTGAACACGCGAAACGTGTTGCCGGCAAAGCGGAATGCGTCGCCCGAGCGCTTGAGATCCCGGCCCTTGAGCGGCACCCAGCCAAGCGACTTGCGGCCGCGATAGCGCAGGTACGGCCGGCGGTGCTGGCTACGCGACTTGGCGTACTGCTCGCAAACCGCGTTGACGGTGCCGGAATGGATGCGCAGTTCCTTGCTGCTGCCGGTGGTCAACACGTTCAGATCGAAACCCGTGGGCCATTTCTTGCCCCACTTGAGTGCGTGCTTCTGCGTGTCGTTGCAGAAGTTCCAGACGTAGTTCACCGCGCGGCTCTGCTGATTGAGCAGGCCGTTCAGCGACTTCACCCGGTAGCGATAGACCAGAAGCATGCCGGTCATTCTAATATGGGATTGCTTGCTGCCGGCAGCACTCCTTTCACTCCCCGCCCTGAAGGGCGAGGTTTCTCGGAGCAAGTCTGATGAACCAGCAAGAACGCAACCTCGGCCTGTTCGCCGACCTGGAAGGCAAGGTAGCGCTGGTGACCGGGGCCTTTGGCGGCCTGGGCCTGCATTTTGCGCAGACGCTGGCGCGCGCCGGCTGCAAGGTGGCACTGGCGGGGCGGCGCGTGGCCGAAGGCGAGGCCGTGCTGGCGGAACTGCGCAGGCAGGGCGGGCAAGGCTGCGTCGTTGCGCTCGACGTCAGGGACCCCGCGTCGGTCGGTGCGGCGTTCGAGACGGCGCGCCAACAGCTCGGCCCGGTCCAGGTGGTCGTCAACAGCGCCGGCATCGCCACCACCGGGCCGGCCATGGAGGTGGATGAGGCCGCCTGGCAAGGCGTGATCGATACCAACCTGAACGGCGCCTGGCGCGTGGCGCAATGCGCGGCGCGGCTGATGCGCGAGGCCGGCAGCGGCGGCTGCATCGTCAATATCGCGTCGATCCTCGGCCTGCGCGTGGCGCAGCAGGTCCCGGCCTACACCGCCGCGAAGGCGGGCCTGATCCACCTGACGCGCTCGCTGGCGCTGGAATGGGCGCGGCACGGGATCCGCGTCAACGCGCTGGCGCCGGGCTATTTCGAGACCGACATCAACCGCGGCTTCTTCGAGACCGACAGCGGCCGGGCCATGATCGGGCGCATTCCGCAGCGCCGGCTCGGCCAGCCCCGGCAGCTCGACGGCGCGCTGCTGCTGCTGGCTTCGGATGCTTCCGACTACATGACCGGTACGGTGCTGCCCGTGGACGGCGGCCACGCGGTCAGCTCGCTCTGAGCCCACCCGCAATCGAGGAGAGCGATCCAATGCAACCAGCCCTTGCAGTTCCCGCCGCGACTGGCGGTTCGGGTTTCGATAGCGCTGCCCTGGCAGCGCTGCTGCATGCAGAAGGCCTGATCGACCGGCCCGAACTGACCCTGGAGCGCCTTGCCGGCGGCCAGTCCAATCCGACCTACCGGCTGGCCTGCGGCGCGCAGCAATACGTGCTGCGCACCAAGCCGCCGGGCCAGTTGCTGTCGTCCGCCCATGCCATCGACCGCGAGTATCGCGTGATGCACGCGCTGCGCGACAGCGACGTGCCGGTGCCCCCGGTCTACCTCTACAGCGAAGACACCACGATCCTTGGCACGCCCTTCTACCTGATGGGACTCCTGCAGGGCCGCGTGATCTATGACCAGTCCCTGCCGGGCCAGTCCCCGCAACAGCGCGCCGCGATCTACCGCGAGATGAACCGCGTGATCGGCGCCTTGCACCGCGTCGACTACCGCGCCGCCGGCCTGGCGGACTATGGCAGGAGCGGCGGCTACGTGGCGCGCCAGGTCGCGCGCTGGGTCGGCCAGTGCCGAGACACCGGCATGGGCGACAACAAGGCGCTGGCGGCGCTGGCAGAGTGGCTACCGCAGTACGTCCCGGACGCGGAGCAGACCAGCGTGGTGCATGGCGACTACCGCATGGACAACCTCGTCTTCCATCCCACCGAGCCCCGCGTCATCGGCGTGCTCGACTGGGAGCTGTCCACGCTCGGCCACCCGCTGGCGGACCTGGCCTACCACTGCATGAGCTGGCATATCCCGGCCGACCTGTGGCGCGGTATCGGCGGGCTCGACCTGCAGGCGCTGGGCATTCCCGACGAGGCGACCTACCTGCGCTGGTACGGCGAGGCAAACGGCACGCACGCGCTCGAGCAGTGGGACTTTTATCTCGCCTACAATTTCTTCCGGCTGGCGGCGATCATGCATGGCATCGGGCAGCGAGCCAGGAGCGGCAACGCCGCCGCGGCGGATGCCGTGGAGACCGGCAGGAAGGCGGTGCCGCTGGCCGAACTGGGGTGGCAATTCGCCATGCGCTACCGCGCGGCAGGGCGTTAGCGTTTGCGCACGGTCCGGCGCCAGCCGGATCGAAGCCTCCGCAGGTGATGGAATCTGCCCTGGATTCCTCATCGGGAATCAAAGTTTGCCTTCCGATCCAGCCTGGCTTAAAGATAGGAAGGGGAGATGGGCCCGCGGATTCATGGCCGCATCGGAACCGGGCTGACTGGCATCCCGAGCCTTCAGGAGACGTCAATGAGTGTGCTGATGCTTGTGAATATCGATACGGCGACAACCGACGAGGAAATCCAGGAGTTCATCGGTCGCTACGGCTTCCCGGCCTTCGATGAGATTGAACGCGTGCCGGGAGACGGCACCCGCCCGGCCGTATCGCTGCATTTCAATTCGGTCGATGCGGCCGCGTTGCGGCTGCTGCAGCCGCGCATCAACCACCTGTTCTGGAAGCAGCGCAAGGTGGACGCGATGGTGCTGACCGAGCGTTTCGAATAGGCCGCTGCCGCGGCTGGCGGGCATGTGGGTCCGGTGCTTCCTCGCTTGCCCGCCTCGGGGCAGGCCATGGCGGAGGAGGCGAGATGAACAGGCGAAACAGGATCCTGCACGCGCTGGCATGCAGTGCCGCAATGCTTGCGGGTGCAATGTCGGCAGGACCGGCCGTTGCCTATTTTGACCACTACCTTGGCGGCACCATCGTCGGCACGCTTACCCAGGACCAGCTCACGGCGTTGACGGATGTCTTCCGCAGGACCCTGGAGCAGGGCGCCGACGGCGCCCGCATGCCGTTCAGGCTGCCACCCGACGCGCGCGAGCGGCAGGTCGAAGGTTCCTTCACGCCATTGCGGTCCCGGCGCGACCACGGCGACCGGTGCCGGCAACTGCGCAGTGAATTCCGCCGGGCCGGCGAAACCGAAGCCTGGACCGGGTGGTACTGCAAGGAGAAGGACGGGAGCTGGAAGTCGCGCAAGCTGCCGAAGTAGCTAGTACCGCTCGTCGACATACCGATACGGATAGTCGGGCTCCCGGTATCCGCCCGCCTTCTGCCTGGCAGGCAGCTTGACTGGCTTGCGTTCGATCGCCTTGTACGGGATCTGTGCCAGCAGGTGCGTGATGATGTTCAGGCGCGCCCGGCGCTTGTCATTGGAATTGGCCACATGCCACGGGGCATAGTCGGTATCGGATGCGGCAAACATGGCGTCGCGCGCGCGTGAATAGTCGTACCAGCGGCTGTACGAGCGCAAGTCCATGTCAGTGAGCTTCCAGACCTTGCGGCCGTCCTTGATGCGCCCCTGCAGGCGGCGGGTCTGCTCCTCCGGGCTGACCTCGAGCCAGTACTTGATCAGGATAATGCCGGAATGCACGATGGCGCGTTCGACCAGTGGGACGGCGCGCAGAAACTCGTCGGCCTGCGCTTCGGTGCAGAACCCCATCACGCGTTCGACGCCGGCGCGGTTGTACCAGCTCCGGTCGAAGATGACGATCTCTCCCGCGGCGGGCAGGTGCGGCAGGTAGCGCTGCACGTACATCTGGCTCTTTTCGCGGTCGGTCGGCGCGGGCAGGGCGATCACGCGGAAAATGCGCGGGCTGACGCGTTCCGTGATGGCCTTGATGGTGCCGCCCTTGCCGGCACCGTCGCGCCCTTCGAACACCACGCAGACCTTGCTGCCGCTGGCCTGCACCCATTGCTGCAGCTTGACGAGCTCGACATGAAGGGCGAAGAGTTCCTTCTGGTATGCCTTCTCCGACATGCGCTCGCGCGGCTGCTGGTCCGGCTTTTCGTCGCGGCTGTCGGCCGGGTCTGGTTCGCGCGGCGGCTCCGTCTGACTCCCGTTGTCGTCGTGGCGCTTTCCTTTCCGCTTGGCCATGATCTTCCTCCACTGACGTACCGGTGCCTCGAGGGTCCGGTTATGCACCTTCAAACCTGGGGTACCGCTTGCATGCGCACAGGCGGCTCGTTTCTACGATAGAAGCAAAATCGGGGGAAATCCTCATGCCGATCCATTTTCCTGGCATAACCCTTGCCGGCTGGCCTGCCGGACGGCGACCGGAATTCGGTTGAATTTCAATGTGTTCCGTACTACCTTCGTAGCGCGTATGGAGCAATATCCGCTCCGTATGTCGTCTGGCAATGGCACGCGGCAGGAGAACTTCCTCCGGCCCGGTGCGCTGCCCCGGTACGCCTCGGATGGCTCCGTCACCAGTTGCGAGGAGGGAACATGGCCTTTCTGGTCAGGCGGCTGCTTCAGTCCGGCTGTGCGTGGCTGTTTGTCGCGCTGGCGGCAGCAGCGGGCGGCGCCGCTGCCCAAGACGCACCGAAGCCGCCACCCACCTTCAAGGCCGAGGAGCTTGAGGCGCTGGTCGCGCCGATCGCGCTCTATCCCGATTCCGTGTTGTCGCAGGTGCTGATGGCCTCCACCTATCCGCTGGAGATCGTGCACGCGGCGCGCTGGGTCAAGGCCAACCCCAAGGTCAAGGGCGACGCCGCGGTCAAGGCCGTGGCCGACCAGCCCTGGGATGTCAGCGTGAAGTCGCTGGTGGCCTTCCCGCAGGTCCTTGAGCCGATGAACGACAAGCTCGACTGGACCCAGAAGCTGGGCGATGCCTTCCTGGCCCAGGAGAAAGACGTGCTGGCCGCGGTCCAGCGGCTGCGCAACAAGGCCCAGCAATCCGGCAACCTCAAGAGCACCGAACAGCAGAACGTCATTGTCGAGCCCGCGACCACTGCGGCGCTAGGCGTGCAGACCGTGGTGCGCATCGAACCGGCCGACCCGCAGGTCATCTACGTCCCGGCCTACAACCCCACCGTGGTCTACGGTTCCTGGGGTTATCCGTCCTACCCGCCGTACTACTGGCCGCCTTATCCCGCCTATTACCCGGGCGCCGCGCTGGCCACGGGCTTTGCCTGGGGCGTCGGGCTGGCCGCCGCCGGGGCGATCTTCGGCAACTGCAACTGGGGCGGCGGCGACGTGAACGTCAACGTCAACCGGGCCACCAATATCGACCGCAACTTTGACCGCACCAAGGTGCAGAGCGGCGGGCGCTGGCAGCACGACGCCGGTCACCGGCAGGGCGTGGCCTACCGCGACAATGCCACCCGCGAGAAATTCTCCCGCGATGTGCCAGGCGGGGACCGGCGCAATGAGTTCCGGGGTCGCGAGGGTGGCGCCGGCGTGTCCGACCGCGCGGCGCGCGACCGGGCCGGCGGGCAGGACCGGGCGGGTGCCGGAGACCGGGCCGGAGAAAGGGCGGGTGATCGGGCGGGAGACCGCGCCGGAGACCGGGTCGGTGATCGCGCTGGCGAACGGGGCAGTGATCGGGCCGGGGTCTCTGACCGGGCCGATGTATCGGACCGCGCAGGGGCTGCCGACCGGTCACGGGGCGGCGGTGAACGGGCCACCACCGTAGCCGACCGCGGCGGCGGTGGCGGGCGGGACAACGCATTCCAGGGCGTGGGCGGCGGCGCGGCGTCGCAGCGCGACTTTGATCGCGGACGCTCCAGCATGCAGTCGGCCGGAGGCCACGCAGGCGGCGGCTTCAGCGGCGGCGGCGGGGGCCGTGGCGGCGGCGGCTTCAGCGGCGGCGGGGGCCGTGGTGGCGGCGGCGGACGCGGTGGCAGGCGCTAGCGGACCAGGGAGCCTCGATCATGACGTCACCACTAAGCCTTGCCCGATCCCTGCCTGGCCGCCTGGCCTGCGCGCTGGCGTTTGCGCTCGCGCTGACCGTTGCCGGCATGCACGCCGCGCACGCGCAGAAGTCCTTCAAAACCCCCGAGGCCGCCATGAACGCCTTTGGCGAGGCGGTCGCCATCAGCGACGACGATGCCATGAAGGTGCTGCTGGGCGCCAGGATCCACGACCTGATCCCGCCAGTCGGCGCCGACATCCGGTACCGCTTTCTCGAGGCCTGGCGGATCTCGCATGCGGTCCAGCCAGAGGGCAGCCATGCCCGCATCGCCGTAGGCAATGACGGCTGGACCCTGCCAGTGCCACTGGTGAAGACATCGAAGGGCTGGCAGTTCGATACGCGTGCCGGGGTCGACGAGATGCGCATACGCCGCATCGGCCGCAATGAACTCGCGGTGATCCAGGCCATGCTCGCGGTCTATGACGCCCAGCGCGAATACGCCCGGACCGATCATGACGGCGACGGCCTGCTGGCCTACGCAGGCAAGCTTGCGAGTACGCCGGGCAAGCAGGACGGGCTGTACTGGCCGACATCGGAGGGCAAGCCGCCCAGCCCGCTCGGGGCCGCATTCCTGACCGCCGGCAAGCGCAACCCGGGGCAGGGCGGCTACTACGGCTATCACTACAAGCTGCTGACCGCGCAGGGGCCCACCGCACCCGGCGGCGCGTACAACTATGTCGTCAATGGCAAGCTGTTCGGCGGCTTCGCCGTGCTGGCCTGGCCGGTGCGGTATGGCGATACCGGCGTGAAGAGCTTCATGGTCAGCCACGATGGCCAGGTCTATGAACGCGACCTGGGCACCGACAGTGCCGGCAAGGCCGCGGCGATCAAGACCTTCGATCCCGGCCCTGGCTGGAGCAAGGTGACGCCATGAAGCATGGGCTCCGGATCCTGGCGGGCGTTGCCGTGTTCGCCGCAGTGCCGGTGCTGACGGCATGCTATCCCTACCCTTACCCTGCCGAGGTGGTTCCGACCACCTACCCGGGCCTGCAGCCCAGCCGCTACGACCGCGCCTTCGCCGCGGCCGCCGGCGCCATGCGCGACCAGGGCGTGGCGATCAACACGGAGGATGCCGTGGCCGGCACGGTGGAAGGAACCCGCAACAACCTGCCGGTGAGGGCCAGCGTGCGCCGCCAGGCCGACGGCACGGTGCGGGTGCAGTTCGACGGCACCGACCCGTCGGATCCCCGCCTGCTAGAGCGCATCTCGCGCAGCTACGACGCGCGCATGGGCCGCTGAGGCGCGCTGCGCCGCCGTTGCCGCCAACCACTCAAGGCTGCGCGCGCGGAATGACCGGCGCCCCCGGCGCCGGACTGGCCGGGCGCTGCGGATTCACCGACGTGCCAAAGGGGTTGTTGCCCATGCGATGGCTGGTGGCCGCCTCGTTATAGAGGCCGAGCTGGTTCGAGGGCCGCTGCGCGATCGCCTCGGCCGCCAGCGTTGAGCGAGGCGCAACTGAGCCAGTTGACGCCGACCGAGCGCAGCAACCTGCGCTGATGGCGCCCTGACGATCGAGGGAGCGCTTTGGGGCGGCTTGCCTGGGCTCGGCATGAGCCAAGGCAAGCGTCCTCATTTTTTTTATCCGCTCATGGGCCATTGTCGGCCGGCCCAGGTGCCGGCGACAAAGGCCTGGGCTTGGCACGTGGCCAGCCGGCTTGCGTCACGCCACCTTCGCCGCGACCGCCTCCCCGTGGCCGTCCGCCGCTTCGCGCTGGAGCGCTGAAGCGCGCTGCACCAGCTTGCTCAGGCTGGGGTTCATCGGCTTGAGCTCCATGCGCTCGGCTGCGAGCGCGCAGGCCAGGTTGGCGCGTTGGCCTCGCAACGCCGCCTCGATCAGCGTCAGGTTGATGAGATCGCGCTGGGCGTGGCTGCCGCCGAAGCGATGCGCGATCTGGCGTACCGGCAGCAGCAAACCGATGGCGTGGTCGTAGTCTTGCCGCGAGAAAGAGAGCAGGGCTTCGGTCACCGGAAGGCCGACCTCGCGGGTCATCATCGCGTTGGAGCCACTGCCACCTGCCGCCGCGCGCATGCCGGCAAGCAGGCCATCCAGTGCACAGTCGCGCCCGGCGCAAAGATAGGACATGGCGGCGTGGGTATCGTTGAAGGCGTAGTAGCCTTCGGCGCCGCGCGCCTGCCAGGTGTCGGCGACTTCGTTCCAGCGCGCGCCCACGTCGATGCCGCGCAGGTGCAGGCGCCACAGCATGGCGCAGGCATCGATCAGCTCCAGCGCCACCGCGGAGTGGTGCTCGCGGATGTGCGCGTCGTAGATGTCCAGTACCTGCCTGGTATGGCCGAGTTCGAGATGGAACAGCGCCAGGTGCCACCAGTTGTGCACGGCCATCATATTGTCCTGCGACCAGTCGGCAGCACGCCCGCTCAGCCAGTCGATGCCTTCATCCTGGCGGCCCTGCATTTCCATCACGTGGGCGACCGCATGAATAGCCCAGGGATCGCGCGGATTCAGTTCCAGCGCGAAGCGGCCGCGTTCCTCGGCTTGCTCATACAAGTTCGTTTCCTCAAGACCGAACGCATGCATGCCAAGGACATAGCCGAAGCCGGGTACGCGCGTATTCCAGTGCGGCAGCACCTGGGCGATGCGGTCGCGCAGCAGGGTGGACTGCCCGAGCAGGAAGTCGCCGATATGGGCGATCTGCAGCGCTAGGCTGTCACGCGGATAGTCGACCACGATGTCACCGTACAGCTGGATCGAGCGCGCGAAGTGGCCGTCCAGCCAGGCGCGTGCCGCCGCGATATGCCGGCGCTCGCGCTCGTTGGCGCTGGCGGACCGCGCTTCGCCTGCCTCGACGCTCTGCCTGAGCATCGGCTCCACGGCGCCGTCGCCAGCCGTGATCATCATCCCCGCGCGCAAGGCATGGCCCATCACGAAGCCCGGATCGTCGGCCAGGGCATGGTCGATCACCGTGAGCGGGTCGCCGTAGTAGCCATGCAGCAATTCCAGGGCGGCTTCGAAGCGCTCCAGCGAGTTGGTGTTGGTGCTCGAGACCGAAACACCGCGCGAGTCAGTATGTGTCATGACGCAATCCTTCCAGTGTGACCGAGGCAGCCCTTGCCTCGCTCGATGGCAGCCCCTGTTCGTCCGCTATGTCGGAGCCACGCGGCCCGGGGTTGTGGTCATACTAGGCAGCGGGCGTGAACGGGCCCGGCAATCCAGCGTGAAAGAAGCGTGAAAATAGCGGCAGGCCGGGAAGTACCGGCTTCATATCTTTGCGCCGGCGAGGCGCGCGTGATGCTGTGCCGTCGCCTATAAAGGATGGGCTTTCAGGATTCCAAATCATGGCCCGCGCCCGTCTTGACCTGTTCGGCGGCTTCCAGCTGAGTTCCGCAGACGGAACGCCGATTCCGCTGACTGCCCGCAAGGCGCGCGCAGTGCTGGCCTATCTCGCGCTGGCACAAGGGCGCGCCCAGCCGCGCGACAAGCTGGCCGCACTGTGCTGGGCCGAAAGCAATGCCGAGCAGGCGCGCAGCAGCCTGCGCCAGGCGCTCAGTGCGGCGCGGCGCGCGCTGGAAGAGGCTGGCCAGCACGTGGTGCTGGCAGAAGGCGACAGCGTGACGCTCGGCGAAATCGAGGTCGACGTGTGCGAGTTCGAGCAGTTTGCCCGTGAAGCCACGCCCGCGTCGCTGGCGCGCGCCGCGGTGCTGTACCGGGGTGACTTGCTGGAGGGCTTTCATGCCGCCGCGCCGGCGTTCGACCACTGGCTGGCGATCGAACGCGAACGTCTGCGCGGCGTGGTGTTGGCGGTCATGGCCAGGTTGCTGGCGCACCATGAACAGGCCGGCGAGACGGAGCAGGCCATCGCCAGTGCCACCCGCCTGCTTGCGCTCGATCCGCTGCAGGAAAGCGTGCACCGGGCGCTGATCCGGCTGTATGAACGCCAGGGCAGGCAGGCGCTGGCGCTCAAGCAATACCGCTTGTGCCGGGCGGCGCTGCAACGCGAACTCGGGGTATCGCCCGAGCCCGAGACCGAGGCGCTGTACCAGGCAATGCTGCGGGCCCGTCGCGAGCCGGTGGCTGGCATGCCGGCTGGTGACGACGGTGCCGCGGTGCCACCTGCGTCCGCCGTAATCGCTGCCGAGCCGCAGTTGCGCCACGCAGTGGTCCTGATAGCCAGCCTGGACGATAGCAGCGTTGGCCTGGAGCCCGAGCCATTGCACGCTGCCCTTGCGCGCTGGCGCCAGCATGCCAGGGCATTGGCCAGCGCCTGCGGCGGTCATATCACCGATGAAATCGGCACCCGGCTGACCATCGTGTTTGGCGTTCCGGTGGCGCATGGGAACGACGCCGAGCGCGCCCTGCATACCGCCGGGGCGCTGCATGCCGGTCTGGCGCGGCTGGCGGAATCCGCCAACGCCAGGCTGCTGGCGCGCGTAGGCCTGGCCAGCGGCCAGGTGCTGGCCGCCTGCGGCGAAAGCGGCATGACGCTGACCGGCGGGCCGGTTAGCGTGGCCTCGCAGGCGATGGAGCGGGCCGAGCCTGGCGCAACCATGGTGTCGAATCGGGTCTACCAGGCGCTGCCCGGACGCCTGGAAGCGGACTGCGTGGCGCACGCCGTGCTCCCCGGAGCGGCCGAACCGATTCCGCTCTGGCGCGTGTGGCGCTTTCTCGGGGTGGAACAGGCGCCGGCGCAGCACGCCTTCGTCGGGCGGCAAGCGGAGCTGGCCCAGCTCGCCGGCGTTGCCGACAGCTGCCTGCGTTCCGACCATGGCCGGGTCGTGCTGATCCGTGGCGAGGCCGGCATCGGCAAAAGCCGGCTCGCCGACCGCTTCGTCGCGCTGGCGCGCGAGCATGGCCTGGAGGCACACCGGGCGCTGGTGCTCGACTTCGGCGCCGGCAGCGGCGGCGATCCCTTGTGCTTGCTCGCGCGCAGTCTGTTGGGCGTCGCGCCTCGCACGGGCGCGGGTGGCGCCGCCGCCGAAGAAGCGACAGGCGCGGTCATCGCGCAAGCGCTCGCGGCCTGGCAACTCGGCGAGGATGAGCTTGTGTTCGCCCGCGACATGTTCGAGCAGCCCCAGTCCCGGGAGCAGGCCGCCGCACTGGCCGCGATGGACGCCGCCAGCCGGCAACGCGGCGCACAGCGATTGATGGTGACGCTGGCCACCCGCCGCAGTGCGGTGCGCGCGCAATTGATCGTGGTCGACGACGTCCACTGGGCCGAGCGCACGGTGCTCGATTGCCTGGCGCAGCTGGCCGCGGCAACCCGCAGCCATGCGCTGATCCTGGTGCTGACCGTACGTCCCGAGCATGACCCGCTCGATGTGGCCTGGCGGGCGAGCAGCCAGGGGGCATCGCTGACCACCATCGACCTCGGGCCGCTCGACGATGCCGAGGCGCACGAACTGGCAGCCTGCCATCGGCAGGTCGATCCTGCCGTGGCCGCTACCTGCATTCGCCGGGCCGAGGGCAATCCGCTGTTTCTCGACCAGTTGCTGCGCGGCGCGGAGGCGGGCGCGGACGAGTTGCCCGGGACGCTGCAGAGCATTGTGCTGGCGCGGATGGACCGGTTCTCTACCGCCGACCGCCAGGCGCTGCAGGCCGCTGCCGTACTGGGCCAGCGCTTTGGCCCGGCCGCACTGCGGCGTTTGCTCGAGGATCCCGCGTACGCTTGCGAGCGCCTGGTACAAGAGGCCATGGCCCGGCCGGAAGGCGAAGACTATCTGTTCATGCACGCGCTGATCCATGAGGCGGTGTACGCGTCGCTGCTCAAGTCGCGGCGACAGAATCTGCACCGGCGCGCGGCCGCCTGGTATGAAGGCCGGGACCCGGCGCTGATGGCCGAGCACCTGGATGCCGCAGGCGATCCCGGCGCGCCCGAAGCCTATGCCGCCGCGGCGCGGCATGAGGCGGCGCACTTCCGCGGCGAGCGCGCATTGCGCCTGGTCGAGCGTGCGCAGCGCCTGGATAGCGGCGACGCCTGCAGGCACACGCTTGCCTGCCTGCACGGCGAGCTGGCACTTGACCTTGGCCTGCCGACGCAATCGCTGCAGGCTTTCCGGCAAGCGCAATTGCTGGCGAGCGATGCGGCACAGCGGGCCCGGGTGTGGCTTGGCACGGCGGCCGCCTTGCGCCTGCTCGACCGCTATGACGAAGCCCTGGCGGCGCTGCGCGAGGCGGAGCAGGCCGCTGCCGCGCCGGGCCAGCACGAGCGCCTGGCCGAGATCGAATCACTGCGCGGCAATCTCTATTTCCCGAAGGGCGACATGGAAGAGTGCCTCGCCGCCCACCAGCGCGCCCTCGGCCATGCGAGGGCGGGCGGATCGGTGCTGGGCGAGGCGCGTGCGCTGGGCGGCCTCGGTGATGCGTACTACCAGCAGGGCCGCATGCTGACCGCGCATGCGCATTTTGTCCGCTGCGTCGAGCTGGCGCGGGCACACGGCTTCATCCGCATCGAATGTGCCAACCTGCCGATGGTGGGCGCGGTGGAACTGTTCCGCAACGAACTTGCGGCCGCGCAGGCCAGCTGCGAGGAAGGACTGCGCCTGGCGCGGCGCATCAGCGATGCGCGCAGCGAGATGCTCGCCTACGACGTGATGACATCGACCGCACAGCTCGCCGGCGACTGGCCGCGTGCCGAAGCGCACGCGCGGCTGGCACTGGCACTGACGCGCCGGTTGGAGGCCCGGCGCTTCGAGGCGGAAGCGCTGGCCCGGCTTGGCCTGGCCATCGGCGCGCTCGGCCAGGTGCAGGAGGCGGAGTCCCTGCTCGACGAGGCACTGCAGCTGAGCCACGCCAGCGGCGTGCGGTATTCAGGGCCAACCGTGCTCGCGTTCCTCGCGCGCACCACGCGCGATCCGGACAAGCAGCTCGACGCCCTGCGCCAGGGCGAGGCCATGCTGGCCCAGGGCTGCGTGAGCCATTGCCACGTCGATCTGCTCGAAGCTGCGATCGACGTTTCACTGGCGGCGCGCCGGTGGCAGGAAGCCGAACGCTACCTGGCAGCGCTGCAGGATTACATGCGGCCTGAGCCGTGCCCCTGGGGAGACTTCCTGATCCGCAGGGGTCGCGCCTTGATCTGCGCCGGACGGGAAGAGGGTGGTGCGAGCACGCCGCCGCTTTGGGCCCGGCTACGGCTGCTCAGGGACGAGGCACACGCGGCCGGTCTGAATGAATCCCTGGGTGCCATCGATGCGGCACTGGAGCGGCTGACAGCGACATCGCGTATCGGGCAGGACGCATCTGGCCTGTCCTGATCGAAAGGGCTCACCGTCACCCCACGCAGCGTTCAAGGAGCGCCTGGCCGCTGGTCACGGGCGCGGTACAGGTGCGATGTCGGCACACGTAGGCTGCCGGCCGGCCGTCGACCGGGAGCCGCCCCTGGCCGACGGGAACGTCTTCGGCGAATGCCAGCACGCGTGCCGGAAGATAGGTGCGGTGAACGCTTTCCACCAAGGCGGCGGCCGCCGCCTTGTCGCCGGCAAGAATGATCCCGAACGCGCCGCGCTGCGCGAAGTCCGCGGCGGCCAGGAGGTGCACGAAGCCGGCCGGGGCCGCGGTGGCGGCAGCACGGTAACGCTGGAAT
This sequence comes from Cupriavidus sp. FW305-F7, assembly GCF_058782875.1. Taxonomy (NCBI): domain Bacteria; kingdom Pseudomonadati; phylum Pseudomonadota; class Betaproteobacteria; order Burkholderiales; family Burkholderiaceae; genus Cupriavidus; species Cupriavidus sp. FW305-F7. Next base: position 33,997 of record NZ_JBYSYC010000062.1, read on the forward strand.
TCGTGCTCGGCGAGGTCACGATAGCGATCCTCGCCGGTGAGTTCATGCAAGCGCAGGAAGGCGAACACGCTGGCTGAAATGCCAGACGGCCAGGCGCCGTCGTACGGAGCGCGGGGCCTGTGTATCAATGGCTCGCCATCATTGGGCGTGAAATACAGCCCGTCGCCCCGGAACCTGTCGATGATGAGCGTCACGAGTTCGGCGGCGCGATCGAGGTATCTCCTGTCGAAGCAGGATTCGTAGAGGTCGATCAGCGCGTTGGCCAGGAAGGCATAGTCTTCCAGGAACCCTGGCACCTTGACTGTGCCGTTCTTCCAGTACCGATACACACCGCCGTCCGGCATGGTGAGCTTGTCCTGGACAAAGCTGGCGGCACGCCTTGCGGCGGCGAGGTGTGCGGGGTTGCCCGTTGCCTGGTAAGCCGCGCAGAGTCCCTGGATCATGAGACCGTTCCACCCGGCGAGAATGTTGTCGTCGCGGCCGGGGCGCACGCGCCGGGCGCGTGCTGCCAACAGCCGCTCGCGCCAGCCTTCCAGCCGTGCCTCCTCCAGAGGAGTCAGCGTGACGGCACGGTGGAGCACCGATCTGCCGGGCTCAAAGTTCCCGCCTTCGGTCACGCCGTAGGCGCGACACGCCAGGGCCCCCTCTGATTCGCCCAGGACTGCCTTTACCTCGGCCGCTGTCCAGACATAAAAGCGGCCTTCCTCGCCTTCGCTGTCGGCATCTTCGCCGGCATGGAAGCCGCCGTCGGGGTGCGTCATGTCTCGCAGAATGTACGCGATCGTTCCCTCGAATACGCGGCGCCAGGCTTGCTTTCCGGTCAGGCGATAGGCGTTGGCGTAGAGTGTGACGAGCTGGCCGTTATCGTAAAGCATCTTTTCGAAGTGGGGCACGGCCCAGCGTTCGTCGACACTGTAGCGGGAAAACCCACCGCCGAGCTGATCATGGATGCCGCCGGCCGCCATGCCGTCGAGCGTGCGCTCCAGCGCATCAAGCAGCGCGGGTTCATGCGTTCGCTGACAGATGCGCAGCACGAGGTCGTACGCGCTTGCGTTGGGAAACTTGGGCGCTCCGCCCAGGCCGCCATGGGTCGGGTCCGTATTGCGCGCGAGGGCGAGGGCTGTCTGCGCGGGCAGGTCCTGGACTTCCGCGGCCTGTTCCGCGTCTTCACGGCTCAGGACCCCTTCGTCCAGGTGCCGGAACCCCCGCTGAAACTGCTCGATGGTGTCGCGCAGTTCCTGGCGGCGATGCCTCCAGGCTTCGCTCAGGCTCAGCAGCACGCGCGGGAGCCCAGGGCGGCCGTAGCGGTCATCCGGCGGAAAGTAGGTGCCACCGTAGAAAGGCTCTCCTTGCGGCGTCAGGAATACCGTCAGCGGCCAGCCGCCGCCCTGTCCCATCAACTGGGGGACTTTCTGGTAAATGTCGTCGAGGTCGGGACGCTCCTGCCGGTCGACCTTGATGCTGATGAACCGCTCGTTCATCAGGGCGGCGATCCGGGGATTCTCGAACGATTCGTGCGCCATCACGTGGCACCAATGGCAGGTCGCGTAGCCGACCGAAAGCAGGACCGGCTTGTCGTCGTCGCGCGCACGGCGAAACGCCTCTTCGCACCAGGGATACCAGTCGACCGGATTATCCGCGTGTTGCCGGAGGTAAGGCGAGGTTTCTGTGGCGAGCCGGTTTGTCATCCTGGTCTCCAGCCTGGGCCGGTGGGACAACTGTGGCGCAGAACAGGGCGCCCGGCAAGCGCGTGGCGGGTTTCCGGCATCAGGCCACCCCAACCCCTGGTGACCAGTACTGGTATCGCCAGGTAAAGCCATCGCGCGGTGGCGTGGTGCCGGGGGGTGCCCCACCGCCACGATAGGCGAAGGTGTACAGCACCAGCGCCGTGCGCCGCGAAGAGTACCGGTCCCGCAGGGGCATAGCCTCCCTTGCGGGCCACCAGCGCGGTGCAAGCAGCGCGCCGCTGACATAGGCCAGGCCGCAGTGCCCCCAGCCGGCTGCAGACAGCTGCCACAGCCAGCGGTAGCCGGCGTTCGGAGGGCGTGAGCGAGCGCGCATGCGACTCCTTGTTTCAGTTCGGATCCGCTACCGCTCTGATCCGATCCGTCCAGTTTTGCATTGCCGGACGGTTTGCCGACCAGGGACTGCGATCGGTTAAGGCGACTGTGGCAAAAAAAACTGCCCGGGGCAATGCAAGTTACAGTGCCTGCCGGCATGTCACCAGCGAGGCCCGCGAGGCGAGTGGTCAACGTCGCCCTGATACGCCACAAATAAAAGGAGCCACAAATAAAAAGAGCACCTTCTACAGGTGCTCAGTGCTTCCAACAATCGGGTGCGTCCGAACCGGGTCAGCAACTTATGATCCGGTCCGGACCTGCAGGCATATGTGGCCTGCACGATCACGCTTCATCTGGCAGATCATCCAGGAAACATGATCGTTTCGCTGACCTACCTTCGCTTTACTCAAGCGTGTCTCAGTCAGCACTTTAAGTATAGGGCAGCCGACGGTCAGGTCAACCTGAATCTGGCTGTGCCGCCGCGCGAGCAGCCTGGTCCAGCGAGCTGCGCTACAGGGCCGCGATGAACTTGTCCCACGGCGTCGCTTGCAGCGTCTCGGTCGCGGCGTGTCCGTAGCCCCGGATGATCAACGCCGCCCGCTCGAGTTGCTTCAGGTCGTCCGTCTCGACAATGTCCACGACGTCAAAGCGCCCGAGTGTCAGATAGCTGTCCTTCCAGGTGACTGCAGGGCATTCGGCCTTGATTTTCTCGGCCACCGTGGCGGCGAGTTTCTTCATGTCCCTGGGGTCCGTGAACGCGTCAGGAGCGAGACGGCTGAGGATGACGTATGTAGTCATGGCATACCTCCGTGCAAGAAATTGCTCCGCAAATCGGCACGGCAGTCATGCGGGAACAACCGGCCGCAGGTCTTTCAGTCTATGTCATCGGCGCCCCCCTGCTGCGACCTGTCCCCAGGGCCCCGTGGGCCGGGCCATCAACGAACTCCCTGCGGCCATGGCTTTGATCAGCCATGCGCCTGCGAATGCAGTTCCACCACGTCTCGATCGGCTACCGGATGATCGGTGCCCACCTGCTGGCCGCTGAACTTGCCACTCCCCCAAATGCGGGCGAACTTGAACGTACGCGCGAGATCAGGGTGCACCTGCAGGGCGACATCCAGCACGGTGTCGCCGCGGCGCATCGTAAAAGGCCGACGCTGGTCGACGGGTTTCCCGGGTGCCTTGGTGTAGACACGCACGATGCCCAGAGCCCTGAAAAGGAACGGACCGACCTCGGCCAGTCCGCGCCCGCCGGTTGCCGAGGTTGCGAGCGCCGGAAAATGTACACCGAGCAGGTCTTCGAGCACGGCCGCGTCTTCCGGCTTGGCGAGATCAGTCTTGTTGGCCAGCAGCAGCGCAGGGAGGTGAACACTGAACGGGTCAGCCGCCGCTTCCGCCGTCGCCCCAGGGCTGTCAGCCTGACCCGGCCAGCGCTCCGACAGGATGATCTTTGCCTCGGCGAGGCGCCGCAGAATCAGCGCCAACTGTTCTGTACAGTCTGGCGCGCTCAGATCGACCACGAGCAGTACGCCGTCTGCCGCCCGCAATATGTCGGTGAGCCCGGGTTGCATGAATTCGACTGATACAGGTGGCAGATCCACCAGCTGAAAAGCAATGTCGTCGAACGGCAACATGGCGGGAATCGGAAACTGCGTAGGGTGGGGGTAGGGCCCGACCTCGTTGCCCGATCCTGTCAGCCTTGCGTGCAGGCTGGATTTTCCCGCGCCGGGCGGGCCGATCAGACAGAGCTGCGCCGCGCCTTCTGGATGCACCGCATGTGCCGGCCCTCTGTGAGCGGCCTTCCCGTGGCCCGCGGATGCCTGGGTGAGTTCCCTGATCCGCGACTTGATATCGGCCTGCAGACGCTCCGTCCCCTTGTGTTTCGGGATGACACGGAGCATCTCCTTCAGGCATTCGAGCTGCTCGCGCGGCTGGCGTGCCAGCCGATAGGCTTGTTCGGCCTGCTTGTACTCTGGAGTGAGGTTTGCTGGCATGGGCTGTCGCCAGAGCTTCAGCGTCCGGAAGCCGAAAGAGCGATCCAATCGCCAAAGGGCAGTTTCATTCTAGTCTGCCGTCCGTGCTGCTAATGGCAAGCGGGGCCGGCAGCGGCGCCGTACCCGGTCTCCAGCCCGACCATTCGCTCAGCGCGCAAGGCTGCCCGCCGGCCCCGCACGGTGTTGACGCCGCACAGCAGGCCCAGCCCGACCACGAAGTAGCTGCCGGTGACCAGCAGCGCCTGCCGGTGATCGCCGCCCGTCAGCCAGCTTGCCATGCCATAGGTCAGTGGCCCGGCGATCGAGGCCAGCTTGACCGCCAGGCCCCAGAGCCCGAAGAACTCGGCCGCGCGCGAGGGCGGAGCCAGCAGCCCCACCATGGCCCGTCCGGCGGACTGGGCGGCGCCCAGGCACAGGCCGGCCACATTGGCGGCCAGCCAGAACAGCGGCGCTTCGCGCGCGGCGCGCGCCAGCATGATGGTCAGGATCCAGCCCAGCAGCGTCAGGGCAATGGCGCGCACGTGGCCGATGCGGTCCTGCACATGGCCGAACAGGAAGGCGCCGGCCGCTGCCGTCAGATTGACCACCAGCACCAGGGTCAGGGTCTGCCGCATGGTGAAGCCCATGGCCTGGTTGGCGTAGATGGCGGTCAGCGTGATCACCGCCTGGATGCCGGCCTGGTAGAACAGGGTGCACAGCAGGAAGCGGCGCAGGTCCTTGAACTGGCGCAGCTGGCCCAGGCGTTGCCATACCCTGGCCCAGGCCGTGCCGATGGCCCGTTCGCCAGCCGGCGCGGCCGCGGCGACCTGTGGCGCGCCGCGGTCGCGCAGCAGCAGGAAGGTCGGCAGGCTCGCCACGGCAAAGATGGCTGCCGTGATCAGCATGGTGACGGGAACGAACTGGCTGGCGACCTGGCCGCGCGCGCTGGCCCAGTTGACATAGAGCAGGCAGGCGCCCAGCGTGGACAGGCCACCGATATAGCCAAGGCTCCAGCCCCAGCCCGATACCCTGCCCAGGGCGCGGGTGGTGGAGAGCGATGGCAGGAAGGCGGCGATCAGGTTTTCGCCGCTGCCGAAGAAGAAGTTGGACAGGACCACGCACAGGATGGCGATGCCAAGGGTGCCGGGCTGCGCAAAATAGAGCAGTGCGGTGAACACCACGCAACCCGCCGTCGTCACCGCAAGCAGTGGCTTCTTGGCTGCGCGCAGGTCGGCGTAGGCGCCGACCAGCGGCGCGCTGAGCACCACCAGCGCATAGGAGAGGGAAAGCGCCGCGGTCCACGCCAGCGTGGCCCAGGGCGCGTTGCCGGCCACCACGGCGACGAAGTAGGCATTGAACAGCGCGGTGATGACCACCGTGGTGTAGCCCGAATTGGCAAAGTCGTACATGGCCCATGCCCACACTTCGCGCGGCCGTACGTCGACGCCCAGGGCAGAGGGCACGCGGGGCTCGCGAGCGTGGCCACCCGCTTGGGGCACGGTCATGTTCCTTCCTCCACGATGCGGCGCCGCTTCAGCCGAAGCAGGACGCCATAGACGGCCAGCGCTGCGAACACGTGCTTGAGCGTGTGCCCGCTGACCAGCCCGGTGAGCGCGGCGATCTGGTGATCCAGCACATCGCAAGCCAGGGCCAGCACATAGCAGCCGGTGATGGCCAGCACATCCCAGTCGCCAGTGTAGCGCGGCGCATAGAGGCAGAGCAGCAGCGGCACCACCAGCATGGCCCACGCCTGAACCAGGAGATAAGGGCGCAGGTCTCCGATGCCTCGGGCTTCGCTCCATGCCCAGTAGCCGACGCTGGCCGGCCCCGCGATCAGCAGCAGCGGCAGCAGCCGCAAGCCGGCCTTCAGGCTGACCCGCTCGCACAGGTTGGCGCCCAGCCAGGACATCAGCGCGAGCGCCAGCGGGGCCCTGTCCCACACCAGCCGCTGGTTGTCCGGTGCAAGGTGGTAATAGGCGGAGCCCAGGCCAACCAGGAAGACGGCAAAGAAAAGCAGCCGGTAAGGCCAGGCCTCGGCCGGCGCGATGAAGGCGCGGCTGGCAGCCGTGGTGCCCAGATAGCGCAGGCCGGCCGCGCCCGCGAGCAGGAACAGCAGATTGGAGCCGATGTCGAGGCAGTGGGGCGTGCCGAAGCAGACATAAGGGTCGGCATAACGATGGTATTGCGGAGGCTGCGCGATGCGCGGCAGCAGCCAGGCCGCGGTGGCCATGGCCGTCACCAGCAGCCAGACTGCTGCTGCCCTGGCGGCAGGGCGGGCTTGTCGGCAGGCGCGCATGATGGCCTCCTTCCGCTTGTGGACGGCCTTGTGATAGCCGCGTACTACCAAGTTTCGACAATTGTCTGTTGCTTGGCCAATGCTTTGGCTGTGATGCCGCATTGTTCCGGCATTGGAACACTGTGTTCGCTTCCGGCAGGCTTCCGCAAATTTGAAGGGCTGCTATCTTCGAGCGCCGTGATCAAAATAAAGTGGCAGCGCCGCGATACACCTCGACGCTGCCCGAAACCCACGGATGTCAGTGAAGAACGCAACCCCATCAACCCGGCTGGCGCACCTTGCGACCGCCGTTTCCTTTGCTGTCTGCCTGTGCGTGCTGCCGGCCGCCGCCGGCGCGGCAACCTTCTCGATGCAGGGCGGCTATGGCCGCGACAACGGCCACGGCGTTGAGAAATACGAAGTGGCCGCGCGCTGGGACGATATCGTGCAGTGGCAGCTGTCCAGCCGCTTGGTACTGTCCCTGGACGGCGAGGTCAATCTCGCGAACTGGCGGGCGCTGTCGTCCCAGCCGTCGAGCCAATTGACCAGGTGCGCGGCAAGCCTCGGCCTTTAGGCCGGAGAAGGATAGCGCGGACGCCGTCGGCGTCCTTTCGGGGGCTAATGCGGCGTCTGTTGTTGCTCAATGTATTGGCGGATGATCTCGATGGGCGCACCGCCGCAGTTCCCTGCGAA
>NZ_JBYSYC010000063.1:0-40375 GCF_058782875.1 Cupriavidus sp. FW305-F7
TGGTTTTCGTCTTGCGTGGCATACATGCTCCTTATCGACATGTTATGCCCTAAACACAAAATTTCTGACAGGTCCCCGTTTCCGCGCCAGCGAAGCCGATGCATGTAAAATCGGAGGCCAGCACAATTTTCGGCGGTGAGCAAGGATGACCGTCAAACTCGGATAATGACAGCCACGACCAAACCTAGTTCCAAAAATAATCCGTCCAAGCTGCAGCCAAGGCGCCGTGGTCGCCCGCCGCGGATCGACTCGCCGATTGGTGCGGAGCCGGAAATTAGTCGGACTGCGATCGTACAACACGCGCTAGAACTGACGAAGGCGATGCCGCTCGAGGAAATCTCGATGGTCCGCATAGCAAAAGATTTCGGCGTTGCGCCAGGTCTCATCCATTATTACTTGGGAGGGCGCGACAAACTGGTGAGTGGTGTTGTTAATGACTACTACCGACTCAGAGTAAGTAGACTGGCCGAACTTACCGGACAATGGCGTCACGACGTCGAATACATTGCGAGAACATGTTTCGCTATCGCTGTCGAAAACCCAGGGATTAGCACGTACATTGCATCTCACAACCGAAACCGCCTATTCCAAGACGTAGAGCCTGGTGAAACTGACTACGGAATGGAGTTCTTTAATCGCATGACTTCGGCCATCATGCAAGGAGGCTTCACCGCTGAAGAAGTGGCGCTTGCCTATCATTTGATTGCCCAATATCTGCTGTCGACCAGCATGGCTGAAGCATCACGCCAATTGCCGGCCTATCATCAAGCTTTCATCGAGGATAGGCTCAGCACAGTCTCAAAAAACCAATACCCTGGCGCCCGATTCGTAAGTAAAGCATTTTCGCGGCTTTCGTCAGAGGTAGCGTTCGAGAAAGGGCTTCAGATCTTACTTGCTGGCATTGATGAGTGGCGAGAAGCTAACACTTCATCAAAGCGACGAAAGTGATCATTTTGGGATTCCCAGACGGGCGCCCAATGTTGGTGCGCCGGGCCTTCTGAAAGCGACAGTCTTGGGCGTCCTCGATCGAGCTGCATAGCGCCATGCTTGTGTGAATGCTGTCTACGATATGTGCGTGTTTCGCCCCAATTGAGCTCAAATATGAGCTCTATGCTGCACGTTTCAGTTTCCACACTCCCCCTAGCTAGTCGGCAACCGCCCCATGGCACACTCTTTGCTGGACCGAGTCCTGCGGTGACTCCCGTGCGGTGGGGTACCCTTGTTCGTAGTGGAAAGTCCTTATTTGATAAGGTATCAAATATTTGCTACCGTTTTCGGGTGAGTGGACTCGCCTAAGAGTGAATGGGATCACGTCATTGAGAGCGGATACGAATAATCCCGGTTAATTATCGTTCTCTCGGCAGGCAATCGTTAGGTCTATTATTGAGTGGGTGTTAAATAGTTCGCTTTGAGTTACTGAGGTGAGGTGGCTCGGACCTTGAAAATTGAACGCGAGCCATTTTTTAAAATGCACCGATCTCAGGTCGCAGCGATATTACAGGGATGATACTGATGGTGGATTTGGATAAGACACGGTTTCTGGAAGCATGTGCCCGCGCACAAAAACTCCGAACACAAGCATTGTTTGCGGTGCATTTTGCGAACAGGTCGTTTGTCGAACGTGGCTGGAGCGATCCGGTTTATGTTGCCGCACGGAATGCGTTGAACGAGACGCTGCTTACGCTTGCACATGCGAAATGGACCTTTGGTAGTGTCGACGGAACATACCAAAAATTCGTACAATCTAGCTCTGGCGACAGAGAAAAACTCGAATCCGCTGAATTCGCATTCAAAAGCGTAATTAACGATTGTGAGCTAATTAAAGCTGCTTGCGAGTCGGGTAGCATTGTATTTGCAAACTCAAAATCATCCACGCAAAAAAAAGGAGAGATTGAGTTTATTGGTGAAACACCGCTTGTCCCGACAATCGGTCCAATTGTTGTGCTGCAAGGCAGCAATTATGAGATGGGACGGCAATATGCCCAGCAAGTGATTGAGATCTACGGAACTTGGATATTTCAGCAATTGGCTGCTCGAGAGATCTCAGAGAAAGAAGAGGCAGAGATTAAGGCGTGGGGAGAGCAACTCGCCAAGCACATGCCGGAGGTAGTTCAGTTCTCCGAAGGTTGGGCTGATGGTGCCTCGCAAAACGGTATAAATTTGAGTCGTTTGCATGCGTTGGCAGTTTGGACCGGCTTCCGTCCTCCTGCGAAGGAGCCTCGCCCGATGGCATTTGCTCAAACCGATGGAGATGATGAAAGAATTACTGCCGCATATTTGGGCGTTGCTGCGGGGGCACAAGCGGCTGAAGACTCGGATATGTGCAGCGGCATTTTTGCGTGGGGAAACGGGACAGGCGATGGATCGCTAGTGGCAGGGTCTACGACCGATCACGATTGCACATTCCAGGCAACCATCGTCGCCTTCCCTGAGGAGGGATATCCCTTTATCTATACGCCTTTCTCAGCAAATGGCTCAATCCCAATTATTGGGGACTTTCATATGGCGGGTCACCCGGGAATGAATGCTGCAGGAGTTGCATACGTTCATCACGGTGGTGCGAACACGGGGGAGCCGAAGGAAGAGTGGGGCTACGGAATTCGAAGGGGAGCCGCAACGCTTCATTTGCTTCAGTTCAGCGACAGCTCGCAGACTTCGAAGGAGTTGATGAAACCCTATCCTGTCGGAGATGCAGGGATCTCTCTCGGGACAGTCGGCGGCATGTTTGGCGATGCAAGTAGTGGATACTCCCTGGAGGCGAGGCCGGGAGCTCCCAATTCTACGCGCGAAATTATTCGTACACATAGCATGGATGCTTATGGAAAGAGTTTCGATTTTCTATACGCGAATAACAATGCAATGGCGCCAGAGTCAGGGCATTTGAATGTGCCTCCCCCCGGTGGCTATCAATATTCGATTGCAGGCGGATGGTTTACGCTTGATTGGGCGCAAATTAACGCCGACCCGGGTCCGAAAGTCTTCCGGCGTCACAATACGAGATCTAGCGAAGGTCGAAATCGATACGCGTATCGCATGATGATGCAAGGGTACGGCCACATCGACGTTGAATATATGAAAATGGTCTACAGGCAGAGTGGTGAAATGCCGGAAGGCAATTTGGAGCATCTTCAAGCCCTATGGGAGGCGGGCGTCCCTTGGAACTCGTCGACGGCTCATAGAGGTAATGCCTTTACCGCTGTTATGAATCCCCAGCGCGGTGATAAGGGCCGTTACTTGGGATGCATTGGCCCAGCTAACAGAGCCGTGCATGCACGCGGGCCTGAGCACGGATATTACTATCATGATGAGACCAACGCATTTTGGGAGTTGACGCTTCGCAACTCTCCCGAAGGAGTTTTGCAGGCGGCTATTGAGCAAGCGCAAACGGACATTGATATTGCGAGTAAGGTCTACAACGGGTCGAACAAGGACGCTGCATATTTTCCGCAGCTTTCCGATTGGCTTTCCGATGCAAAGCAGCAGTATCGGTCCGCTGTCGACTCCAGGAGTGCGAGTCTTCAAGAAAGCCATAGCGAAAAGCTTGCTCGAATTTCGCGCTCACTTCGCAGTGTCACTCGCGCGCAAGTACGTGCCCGACAGGTGGCGGAAGCGTTGATGCCACCTCCAACATCTCCCTCGATGCTGAGCTGCTAATAGGCCGGTGTGGTGATACTTCCTGTACTTGGAGTTAGAGAATGAAGTTGAAATATTTAGTTGTCAGTATTGTTCAGGCAATTGCTGCGACATTGCCATTTTCGGTCGATGCAATTGCGCAATCGAAATTTCCAGCTAAGCCGCTGAAAATCGTGGTCAGCGGGGCGCCTGGAAGTGTGGCGGATATGCTCATTAGGCCCGTGGCCGATGAAATGGGAAAATCGCTCGGCGTGCCGGTAATTGTCGACAATAAACCTGGGGCAGGGGGGATTGTCGCTGTCAACGAATTGATGTCGCGTCCTGCTGATGGATACACAGTCATGCTAGTTGGTGCGACCCAACTTATTTGGAATCAATATTTTTTTACTAAGTTGACATATAAACCGAAATCGGATTTTACTGCTGTTTCAATGGTAAGTAGCATTCCGATGGTCCTCGCTGTAAATCCAGCGCTTCCCGTCCAGACTCTGGACGAATTTATTGCTTACTCAAGGTCTCACCCCGGAAAGATCAATTATGGTTTTGGAAGTACGGGGTCACCGGCCCATGTAGCATTTGAGCTCTTTCGCGCGGCAACCGGCGCAGATGCAGTTCCAATCGCATACAAAAGCGGACCCGATGCCGTACAGGGGCTAATGTCGGGAGATATCCAAGTGATGCTGGATGGCATGCCACTCTTGGAGCCTTATATCAAATCTGGACGCCTTCGTCCCCTTGGCGTTGCGACGGCTGGTCGGCTTGCAACCTTGCCCAATGTTCCGTCGTTTGCAGAAAAAGGCTATCCGCGTGCAGAAGCTGACATTTGGGTCGGGATTGTTGCTCGATCGGGTACCGATTCGGTAATTGTCTCGCGTCTTAGCGACGAAATTCGCAAGGCGCTAAAGCGGAAGAATATTGAAGAGATCTATGGGCGAATTGGTGCAATTTCCCGTCCTTCGACGGCCGATGAGTTCTCAGCTTTTATTGAATATGAACGGAAGAAATGGGGGGATGTTATCGAGAAATCAGGGATTAAGCTGCAATGATCCGATGAGCGCTGCAGTGCCTAAGGTCGTCTTTGCTTTGCCGGAGCTATCGATCGGTAGGAGGAGATGGGGAGCTGTTCGTTTTTTTTTGAGCAAAATTGAGTAGGTGTCAATTATAAGAGATTTGCCGCCATGAAACTGATTAGAAATACTGCCGCAACCAGCATTTTATTTATTAGCGGGCTTGCCTCTGCGCAGACCTCCAGCGTAATACTTTCCGGTGTGGCGGATGTCGGGGTTGAGTATTTGACCCATGTGCCAGATGCGAACAATAAATCATCAAGTCAGGTCCGAATGACGTCCGGAGACCTGGCCGCATCCCGCTGGGGTATTCGAGGAACCGAATCACTCGGGGGGGATCTCAATGCCCTGTTTGTTCTAGAGGGAGGTATTACTCTAGACAATGGCCAAATGGGGCAGAATAATCGTCTATTTGGAAGAAAGGCCTACGTTGGACTTAGCAGTAAGAAATATGGTGAGCTTACGTTTGGTCGTCAGCAGAGTCTGGTTTTCGATGTCCTGATTCCCTACGATCCGATGTATTTTTCGCCGTTTCATTCGGCATTTGCGCATGATGTGGCGTTGGCTTCAAGGCTTGACAATTCGGTAAAGTATGTCGGTCGTGCGGGTGGCTTCACAGCCACAGCGCTCTATAGTTTCGGTGCCGATTCTACGATCTCGAGCGGATCGGAAGTGCCGGGGGACCCGAAAGTCGGGCGTGATCTCGGCGTCGGACTCACTTATGAGGTCGGAAGCCTTCGGCTCTCAGGAATTTTCGAACAGCAAAATGGTACGTCTGTTGCTGCTGCAGATAAGACACAAGCACGTTTCGGGATTGGCGCGGCGTATTATTTTGGAAATCTGACCTTGTCAGCAGCGTACCGCCGATTAAACAGCGATATCGGCACGGGCCCAGTTCGCACGGATCTCTATTGGGTGGGTGCCGCTTGGACAATAAATCCTGCCTGGACGCTCCGCGCCGCCGCGTATCGGACAAATGATCGGTTGTCGAGCAAAGATCCGATCAGTTTCGTGTTGTCTGGCGAGTATAGCTTCTCAAAGCGGACCAGTTTATACGCCACGTCGGCCTTCGCTAGAAATTCCAATGGATCGGCGCTGGGAGTGAGCTACGGTACCCCGGTTGTCGCGGGCGAAAATCAGTTCGGAATGGCGGTTGGCATTAAGCACACCTTCTAAAGGAGCAGTTAGGGACAAGGGGATGCCGTAGTGGTTGGCATCCCCGCCTTGCTTGGTCCTTTTGGGGAAGAAACTCGCACCAATCCAGTAAGGCATCGAGCACGGGGTCCAGGTGTGATGGGTTTGTGCTGCCTGGACGCGATTCTGACTGGGAATAATCCGCTTATTGAGCGGTTCCGACTCACAGGCGGCGACAACCCCGAGGACCTCCATAGTAGAAGGGGTGAACGTGGACGAGCAGCAGCGTCACCAAGATCTGATGGCTTGAAAAAGCTAACCTCTCAAGAAATTGTGGTGCCATCAATTAAACTGTGAAACAATTGACTAGGTGTCAATTGATGCGTGCAGATGCGCGTACTAGGGGAGGCACAAAGGGTGCGCTAGAAACGGTGATGCAATCCTTCAAGGATCGCGCGACGGTGCTCTAGCGTGACTGGCGTCAACACTTGGGTATGACAGATGTCAACTGATCTTAGCAGTGAAGGCGCGCCTTCCGGAGCCACTTGCGCTAGTTCGCAGGAAGCGTTCGGTTCGGTGAGAATTCGGCAGGCTCTGATGGTAGTCGGCGCATCGATAGGGCTGTTTGCAGGCTTTGCGCCACTATATTTTGGGACGATTTCTATATTTTTAGGCCCAATATCGGAGGAGTTTGGTTGGGGACGGGCACAAACATCAGGAGTCGGCGTTCTTTCGATGCTGGGTTTAGCATTCGGATCGCTTGTTGTGGGTAGATGCATTGACATCTTCGGCGCGATCAAGGTAATCGGTTTGTCTGTAGTGGTAATGGCTTTTCTGATTGCTACCCAATCACAATCCGAGAACTCACCTCTCACATTTGCGATATTGAGCCTGTGCATCGGATTTGCCGGCGCAGGAACCACGCCGCCAGGATATGTGAGTGTTCTAGCCAAATCTCTGAAAAATCGTCTTGGCCTCGCCCTTGGTTTGGTAGGGGTGGGCATGGGCCTAGGGACGGTGACAATGCCCCTCCTTGCCGAGGCATTTATTTCGAAATACGGCTGGCGGAATGCCTATTTGTATCTAGCGATTGTGGCTACAGTGACGGGGATATTGGCGTGCCTTTTGGTGAATGCTTCTCGAAGTAAGGATGTAGGTGAGGAATCCGTCAGCATTGCCACGGCCAGGTGTCTGAATACGTTTGAGTTGTTCTCGGTAATTAAAGATTTTCGCTATTGGCTCCTAATTGGAGTTGCACTTCTTGTTTCTGTAGCGACGCTCGGAATGTCAGTGCACTTCGTGTCACTCATGACTGATGCCGGTGTATCGAAGGAATATGCCGCACGAGGCGTGGCGTTAAGTGGCGTAGGTGTCATATGCGGGCGTCTACTGAGTGGCTATTTGATCGATATCGTAGAGGCCAGAAGAGTAGCAGCCACCACATTTATGATTGCCGCCATCGGGGCCATTCAAATGTCTGGTGTTCTTGATCTTCCGCTGTTTTATTTCGCGGTGGCCGGCGTCTTCCTTGGATTTGCACTTGGTGCAGAAGGGGATTTTCTACCATTCCTCGTAAAAAAATACTTCGGAAATGGCTCCTTTGGAGTCCTTTATGGAATTCTATTTTTTGTACACGCGATCGGTGGTGTTATCGGGCCGATTTTGTTCGGGCTGTTCTTTGATATGTTGGGCTCCTACAAATACGCGTTGGTTTGCGCATCGGGAATGCTTTGCACGGCTTCGATTTTTGTTTTTTGGCTTGGAAAAGAAAATTCTGGTGCCGTGCACTAGAAATGAATTAGATCAAACGTATTTTTTGGAGGTTAAAAATGAAGGAACATGCCGAAGTGAAGGGTGGCGAAGCCTTGGATGGTCGACATACCGCCGAAGCGCTGATTGCACAAATCGCCGAAGCACATTATTCGCTCTATGACGCAAATCGAGCGTTCAATTCATGTGATCCTCTGTCACAGAAGGGATTCAAGGTACGCCAACTTCTGGATAAAGCGGCTCTTCTGCTCGCTAAGGGGAAGTGGTACGCCGGCACGTTCACTGGAGGGAATTTGTATTTTTCGGAACATACTCGTGAAGAGTCGAGCGCCGAAAATGCAGTGAGCCTGTTTTTTGACACTGTGCAGCTATGCCGCAGAATTGAAGAGATCCTCAATGGTGAGGTAAGTGACGGCGAGATTGACGAAATCGAAGCTAGCCTGCCGGCTGTAACGGTTTCTCGCAGAGACGGTGAAATATCGTTTGCTGACGATGTTCCTATCGTGCCATCGATCTGTCCTATTGTAGTGCTCAAAGGTTCGTCCCAAGAAATGGGGCGGCAGTATATTCAGCAGATTATTGACATCTTCGGGAAATGGGTTGTTGAGCGAATGGCGGCCAGGAGGTTTAGGCCTCATGAGCTCGAGGTGATCAGGAACTGGCATCACCATATGAAAGGCCACACGCCGGAGGTCTGCGACATGATCGAAGGATGGGTCGACGCCGCAAAGGAACATGGCATTGAGCTTAGCTATTGGTCTGCCGTTCAACTGTGGACGGGACATTTCGAACCAATCTGGAGCGGAATTCGAGGCCATGGTGTGCGTGAATTCACAATGACTCAACTGGAAGATGGTGAGTCGCAAGCAAGCTCTTCATATCTCGGAGGCCAGAGCACGGCACATCTTGGGGAACGAACTGAAGATCTATGCAGTGGCGCGTGTGCCTGGGGCGATGCGACTCCCGACGGCGGGCTGGTCGTGGGTTCGTCGACGGATCACGACTGCACTTTCCAAGTAACTATCGTTGCATATCCAGATACCGGAAACGCGTTTATTTACACTCCGTTTTCGATTAATGGATTTATTCCTGGGTTGGGGCAATATTTTTTCGCCGGACATCCCGGAATGAATGATAAAGGGCTTGCGTACGTCCATCACGGTGGCGGACTGCACGGTATTGAAGAGACTAGCGATCGGGGATATGGACTCCGTCGTGGTGCTTCTGTTTTTCATAATCTTCGATTTGCGGATTCGACAAGCACGGCCTTGGAAAATGAACTTTCTTGGCCGATTGGAGATGTGGGCACCATTCTCGGCTCGGTTGGTGGTTTTTATGCAGATAGTCGATCGGCGTATGTATGCGAGGCACGACCTTCAAATGCTATTGGGTCAACGCCTGTCCTAAGGGAACTATCCTTTGATGAGAAGGGAAAATCCTACGATTTTCTCTATGCCAACAATAATTCGATGCATCCGAGGTCGTCTGCAGGGTTCTCCGCACCAGAGCAGGGGTACGACTTCAATGTTGTTGAGGGCTGGATTCAAGACAAACCGGTAGACCTTATTAAGCTTGGCGAGAAGCAGATTTCGCCCGCGTTGTCTACGAAGAGCTCTCAGGGCCGAAATCGCTATCTCTTCGAATCTATGAAGGCGGCATATGGCGGCATCAATGTCGATGTCATGGCGAAGATCTATGGCACTAGTGCACCGGAGCGGTATCGCGAAGATGGGCAACGGATGTCGCATCGTGAACGGGAAGTAGCTTGGCTCAATGGCGATTCCTGGCCGAGCTCGATCTGTCATCGGGTAAACGCATTCACGGCTGTTATGCGTCCTGATCATGGGGATCAGGGGCTCTATATGGGATGCGTTGGCCCGGCTAACCGCCGGGCAATTATGCATATTCCCGGACACGGCTACTACTACTATGACGAAGCCAATGAGTTCTGGGAGATCCGACTGCGGGAAACGCCGGACGAGCTACTCCGCACAGCGAAGCTGCGGGCAGTGGAACTGCTTGCTGAGGCGGAGAAGCAAGTTGAGTCTGTGCCGACTGCAAAACCTGGTGAGGGAGAGGGCGGCCTAATCGCGGACTTGCTGGATCGCGCCAAATCTTCACTCAAAGAGGCAAACGATCTGTACGAGGGCCAATCTCACAGGGAGACGGACAACGTACTTCGAGATCTGTCGCGAGCGCTTCGCAAGTACACAACTTGTCAAGTGCGGGCGAAGCAAGTCATGACTGAGCTCGGCTATAGCGCATCGATCAAGCAATAGCCTAGTGTTCGTAGAGTAAAGGCAGGTTTGCGCCAGAGGGCAGATTGCAATGGCGATCCGCGGGGCTCCGGCGCCAACCTGCTCGCGGGCTATGCTTAGGAAGTGGCCAATCTGTGTTTGTCTCCACTGGCACGCTGGAAGGCGCGCGTTTTATGGCGTGCCGCAGTGCGGCATGCCTTTCTTTTTTACTAGCGCCTGCGAATGGAAGGACAGAGGTAGACAAAGACACGCGGCCGGAAGATCCGGCGGAGATCCGCGAGCAATCGATCGGCTACCGGGTAGCCGACGCTGACGAAGTGCGCATTGTCCATCCAGGTACCGAGGATGATGTCACGCGCTTGCTATGTACGTATCGATGGTAATCCGACGTTGGAGTTCCGCCGTAAGGAGTTGGGCTTCACGCCAGCAGTCTGGTACGGCGCGCTGACTGGCGGTCTGGCTGGTCAGATTCGCCGGTTCGACATGGATGCGCTGGTGATCGCTCCGACCGGCGCGAGACGAAGTCAGCCACGGATTTAATTGATTGGCCGGCAAAAATCTGCTACAAATTGCTATCATGTCAAATATTGTCGTGCGCCAGTGACGACTCAGGTCCAACCCTGTGGTAGGTGCTACGCCGGTCTATCTGGCCGACCATAGCTGATCAGACCAGACGCTGTCGTGGTAAGCGTTACGAGCTATTCTTGATTCTATTTTCGAAGATATTAAATATCGTTAGGATAATGATGATAAATTTGAAAATTGCAACCTATTCCGGTGCTAAGGCCGTAGAGCATAAGCAGTCAAATATTTCGAATGATGAATTTGAGAATTTATCGAAGCTTGAGCTACCAGAGGGGAGCTGTGGTTTGCCCGTGAGGGCAACTAGCAAGACCGTCTTTGATAAAATCTCGGGCGTATTTTATAGAACATACAAATTTTCTGTTAAGTTAGATCCTAATAGCGAAGAAAAAATTGAGCTGCACGGGGAGCTTGCGACCGCCCAGGATATCACTGCTAATACGACAGTTCAGGTTTTGCTTGCCGGCGGATCGAACAATGGCATCTACTGGGACTGGCCGATGAATTCAGAGGTGCACTCCTATGTAAGGTATGCAACAAAGATGGGATTCGTAACGCTGAATCTCGACCGCCCCGGCTACGGAAAGAGTGATCGCCCAAATCCTGAATTGATGGACTTTGCAACGCAGGGGTATATGGTTGGCCAAGTTATTGACCAATTAAAAGAGGGAGCCCTAGGTCACAAATTCTCCAAGGTTGTTCTTAATGGTCACTCCATGGGCGGTATGGTCGCATGGCATTGTGCATCCAAACATCGCGGTGCCGATGCAGTAATTGTTAGCGGCGTTGGCCACAATCTATCCGAAGAGGCGATGGGAATTGTTCGGACTTCGGTCCAACCCATTGAAAATCATCCCGGATACGGGCGGGGCATGGGCTGGGAGCCAGGGTATTTTGCCAGAATTATGTCGTCCAATGCACCCGAGTCAGCAGTAGATCTGTTCACCTTGTTGCTGCAAGACACGGTAATGATTGCCGAGTTGAATACCATGGAGCGTGATTCCAAGGACTATTCGATTACGGAGAACATTCGAGTTCCGGTGCTATTTGCTCTGGGCCAGCATGACAAGCGATGGTGCGTTAGTGCTAGCGAGTGTAGTTTGGATCCGGTGTTTTTGAATGAGTCGAAGTACTATTCTCCGGAAGTCGACTTCACCTCATTTATTGTTCCGCAAGCGGGCCACCTTATCAACAAGGACCCAGGTGCGCCTATCTTCTTCCAGGCCGTCAGCGAGTGGTTGCAGAAGCGTGGCTTCTGAAGGTGGCGGGGCGGGGCGGACAGCTCGCTCAATTGCTCAGTTCTGCACGCGTTCTTTTCCAAAGCTCGACCGCGGACGTAGGGCTTTGCGATGGCCGTTGTTTGATAGCGCTCGTAGATGGGAGCGGACGGTCCTCGCAGTTTAGTGTGTGATTGGCCGATGCGCGACCATTGCCGATTGTTGTGATGGTCGCACCGCCTGAGATGCCCTCCAAGACGCTTCTGTCGTGCGGCTGCCGTCGCACTCCACCGTTCACTACGGATTTAATTGACAGTGCATCAAATCAGGCTTAGATTATTGATATGGTCGCATTTAAGAAGGAGACAGCGTGACTGAACAAGACAAGTCGCAGGTGACGGCAGGGATGCGAGGGGCATCGTGGGATGCCCGTTTGATGGAACGCCCGTATCAGATGGTGCCCTATGCGTTGGGCACGGCAGACGGGCAGCGCACGCTTGGCTTCCTATTCAGCGCGACTGGGAGAGAGCCGACAGTTGTCTCGCTGATGCATCCGCGAGAGATGGCGATTACGCACTACCTGGTGCCATTTGTACTGGATGCCGGTTGTGCATGCTGGGTGCAGGGTCCACGTTCGATCGGCAACGACCTGCGACTGGAGCATGAGATTGCACTGCTCGACGTGGCAGCCGGTATGGCGCATCTGCGCGACCTGGGCTATGAAAAAATCGTGATGCTCGGTAACTCGGGTGGCGCGGGTCTCTACACGTTCTACAACCAGCAGGCGCTGACGCCGCGTGAGATCCGCATCTCGCGTACCCCCGGCGGCCGCCCAACGAACCTGGGCGAGTTGCACATGCCAGAGGTCGACGCTTTCATCCTGGTGTCCCCGCACCCGGGACAGGGCAAGCTACTGATGAGTGGCATCGATCCGTCAGTGATCGACGAGAACGATCCGATGCAGACCGATCCGACGCTTGATCCGTTCTCGAAAGCCAATGGATTCGATGCGGAGGCGGGCAAGAGCCGCTACGAACCTGAATTCGTCGAGCGATACCAGGCCGCGCAAATCGCCCGCGTGGCTCGGATCGACGATCGCGCGAAAGCGATGCTGCGAGCCAAGCACGAAGCCCGGAATCAGTTAAAGGCCGGCTCCGGCACGGATGCCGATCGACGCATCGCAGCGCATGCCCCCATCTTCCAGGTCTGGCGCACGGACGCCGACCTGCGGTCGTGGGATATCACGCTGGATCCTTCGGACCGCAAGACGGGGTCGCTTTGGGGTAAGGACCCGTTCGTGTCGAATTGGGGCAGCGTCGGATTCGGCCGCGTCGTCACGCCGGAATCGTGGCTGTCCACGTGGTCGGGGCTGTCGTCGAATGCGGCGCTCGACAAGACCCTGAGCGCCTTGCACCAGCCGACGCTGCTGCTCGAATACACGGGCGACCAGTGCACATTCCCGGCCGACATTCGCAAGATTTACGACCAGATCCCCGCGCAGCACAAGCGCCACATCCGTGTGCGCGGCAACCACCACGGCATGGCCCTCAGCCGTGACGAAGAGCCGGGCCAGCGCATTGCAGGCCGACACATCGTCGAGTGGCTTCGCGAAACGATGGTGTGAGTGCGATAACAACGATAGAGACATAGGTAGACAGACATGCTCCAACCCACACCCGTGCGCCCGTCGGTATTGCTCGACGGTGTGCGCTATCCCGACGAAGATCGCCTGCTTCGCTACCTGACGGATGGCCACCTGACCGACGAGACGCTGGTCGGCGCGTTCCGCCAGTCGTTCGGCGACAACAAGGATCGCCTGGCGCTGGTCGGTCCGGAAGGCGAGATCACGTACCAAGAGCTCGATGAACAGACCGATCGGCTCGGCGCCGCGTTGCTTGCACTGGGACTGAAGCCTCTTGATCGTGCAATATTCCAGTGCGGCAACAGCAATGAACTGCTGCAGGCGTTCTTCGGCTGCCTTAAGGCAGGCATCATCCCGCTATGCTCGCTACAGGCGTTTCGCAAGCTCGAGATCGGATACCTGGGCAACCTTTGCGAAGCGCGTTTGCACTTCGTACAAGGCGACGATCTCAAGTTCGACGACGTGGCGTTTGCTGAAGAGATGCAAGGCGAGGTGCCAAGCCTCAAGTTCATCCTGCAGGCGCGCGGCGAACGCCGCGGCCGCGCCGTGCTGTTGGCAGACTTGCTCCGGGATATGCCGCTGCCCAAAGCGCAGGCATTGCTGGCCGAGGTCAGGCACGAGCCGTTCCAGGCGGCGGTGTTCCAGTTGTCCGGGGGAACGACAGGCGTGCCCAAAATCATCCCGCGCTTTCAGAACGAGTACCTGTACAACATGCGTGCCGTGGCGGCCTGCAACCGCTACACCGCGGAAGACGTGCTTTTCTTCCCCACGCCGTACATGCACAACCTCAACATGGGCTGCTTCTTCGGCCCCTTCCTGTTAAGTGGTGCCAAGGTCACCGTGGCGCCCGATATTTCGGTAGACACGCTCCAGGCGCTGGTGCGCGACTACGAGCCCACGTGGTTTGGCGTGGCGGGCCCAATCTTGAACCGCATCGCGCCGGAATTGCTGCGCGGCACGCCGGCGGACAAGGCGCGCCGCAACTTCATAGCTCCCAAGAACGCGGCGAATCTGTCGCGTCTGACTGGCTCGCCCACGCACCACATCTTCGGCATGACCGAGGGCGTGATCATGTTTACTCGGCCGGAGGATCCTCCCAATATTCGCGAACAGTCGATAGGCCACCCCGTTTCGGCAGTCGACGAGGTCCGGATTGTCTTTCCCGGCACGGAGGATGACGTGCCAGACGGAGAAGTCGGCGAGGCGCTGTTCCGCGGCCCCTATACGATTCGTGGCTATTACAAGTCCGAGAAGGACGACGTCACGCGCTTCACCGCCGACGGCTTTTACCGCTCGGGCGACCTCATGTCGTGCAGCGTGGTTGGGGGAAAGCGTTACTACTTCTTCCGTGGCCGCATCAAGGATGTTGTTGATCGTGGCGGCGAAAAGATCAATGCCGAGGAACTCGAGAACGTCATCAACCAGCACCCGGCGATCCTGGCTTCCGCCGTGGTCGGCATGCCGGACAAGGTCTACGGCGAGCGCGTCTGCGCGTTTGTGCTGCTCAAGCCGTTGGCTGTAGCCGATGGGCTGACGCTGCCGGCGCTGACGCAGTACCTGCAGGAAGCCGGACTGGCCAAGTTCAAGTGGCCGGAGCGCCTGGAGATCATTCCGGAGTTCCCTCTGACCGCCTCCGGCAAGCTCAGCAAGGTCCTGCTGCGCGATCGCATCGTACAACTCCTCCAGACCGAGATTGGCAAGGACACCGTTTAGCCACGCCAGTGACATAGGAAAGAGACATGACCTCATCGACCCAAGCCAACATTCCCGCTGTCGCCCTGCACGGCGTCCATCACACCGCACGTCCTACCTGGAAGCTGGAGGAGACCGTGCACTTCTATCGCGATTTGCTGGGCCTGCCGCTGGTCCACGCAATCTCCGCCAAGGGCTGGGGGCCGGACAATCACGCCGACTTTCTGCACTTCTTTTTCGATAGCGGCAACGGCAGCACCATTGCATTCTTCTACTACATCGGCACGGAGCGCCCCGAATGGCTGACCGTTCGCGAGCACTACCAGGACCGGGCCACGCATACTGCATGGCGCGTGCGGGACGAAGCCGAACTGCTGCAATGGCGCCGGCGCGTGGAAGCAGTAGG
This sequence comes from Cupriavidus sp. FW305-F7, assembly GCF_058782875.1. Lineage (NCBI taxonomy): Bacteria > Pseudomonadati > Pseudomonadota > Betaproteobacteria > Burkholderiales > Burkholderiaceae > Cupriavidus > Cupriavidus sp. FW305-F7. Next base: position 15,402 of record NZ_JBYSYC010000063.1, read on the forward strand.
CATTCCGCTGCGCTACCAGATTCGCCATGAAGTGATCGAGTCGATCTACTTCAACGATCCCAACGGCTACCCGATCGAGATCACGTGGCAAGTCCGTCCGTTCAGCGATGCCGACAAGCTGGACGCCGCGTTCACGATCGATTCGGCGATCGAACTGGATCGCGCGCGCGATGAAGGCGCCGCATTCACCTCGATCGAGCCGGTCTGGCAGCGCAAGGCCGAGCGAATCGAACAGGCGGCGCCGGCCATGGACAAGGCTTCGGTCTATGTACTCGATGTCCCCGAGTTCGCCGCGCTGATTGACGTGGCCCGCAAGACCGAGGGATACCAGGCCACGGCGCTCGGCAACGGCTATGTACGAATCGACGGCAATCCGACGCTTGAGTTTCGCCGCAAGGCGCTCGGCTTCAAGCCCGCAGTCTGGTACGGCGCGTTGACCGGGGGGCTGGCAGGCCAGATTCGCCAGTTCGATATGGATGCGCTGATCATTGGTCCGGGAGGCGCGCAATGAAGGTAGCCATCATTGGCGGCGGACCGTCGGGCTTGTTTCTGGCGATCCTGCTGAAGGAAAGAATGCTGGACGTCGATATCGACGTCTACGAGCAGAACCCGGAGGATGCGACGTTCGGCTTTGGCGTGGTACTGGCCGATACCGGGCTGACCAACCTGCGCTCGGCTTCCCCAATAGTTGTGGATCGCCTCGCAAAGGTCATGCGTTTCAACGACCAGCATTCGATCGTATGCCACGAGCATCCGATCGTAATGAAGAAGCCTGGGGCGGGCGGCGGTGCGATCCCACGCATCAGCCTGTTGTCCGTGCTTCAGGAGCGTGCGCATGAGCTTGGCGTGAGGGTGACCTACAACAAGCGCATTGCCGACTTCGACGCGATCGACGCCGACCTTGTTGTTGGCGCCGACGGCATCAATTCGCAATTGCGCGCGGCCAATGAGACTGGATTCGGCACAACGCGCCGCACGCTGACCAACCATTTTGCATGGTTTGGCGTGGAGAAGCCATTCCCAAGCCCGGCGCTGGTATTCCGCAAGTATCAGGGAGGATACTTCGTGGCGCATTACTACCCATACTCCGACTCGATGAGCACCTTCGTGGCCGAGTGCGACCACCAGACGTGGGTCGATTTCGGCATGGAAGACATGAGCGCCGAATCGCGTCAGGCGCTGTTCGAGACGGTCTTCGCACCGGAATTGGCGGGGTACGGGCTGGTCTCGAATAACTCGATCTGGCGGCAGTTCCCCGTCATCCTCAATGCCAACTGGCATGTCGGCAAGCAGGTTTTAATCGGCGATGCACTGACCAGCGCGCATTTTTCGATTGGCTCCGGCACGCGCATTGCCATGGAGGACGCGATGGCGCTGGCCGATGCCATCGTCGCCCAGCCCGACGACGTGGCCGCCGCGTTGCAGCAGTACGAGGATGTGCGCAAGCCGGAGAAGGCGAAGCTCATTAGCGCGTCGGAGGCCTCATACAACTGGTACGAGTGCATCCGGGAGTGGATGGAACTGCCTACGCCGTATGAGTTCGTGTTTCGCTTCATGACCCGAACCGGTCGCGTGGATGCGGAACGGCTGCGCGCCCAGTTCCCCGCGCTGATGGCGGAGCTTGCCGCGGGCGGCGTGACCGGCGTCTCCACGGCGGGCCACCCATGATCCAGGCCACGGAGCATGTGCTGAGCGAAAGCCCGTTCATCGTTCGACGCGCCGTGCGCTGGGGCGATTGCGATCCGGCTGGCGTGGTCTATACGGGCCGCTTCACGGACTACCTCCTTGGCGCGGTCAGCCTCTATACCGCACACATGGCGGGTGGAGAAGGCCGGCTCGGCGAGGCGCACGGCATCGGCACGCCGTGCAAGGCGATGCGCTTCGAGTTTATCGGCACGCTGTGGCCCGATGACGTGATCGACATCACCTGCGCCGTGGAGGCCATCCGCACGCGCTCGTTCGATATCCGCTGCGTGGCGCGCCGCCCTGATGGCGCACCGGTCTTCGATGCCATGTTCTCGCCGATCTGCGTACGGCTTGACCGGCGCGAAGGCACGCCAATCCCTGACTCGATGCGCGCGGTGTTGAGACGCTTCCTGTCGCCCGCCCCCTTAACGTTCTGGAATAGCCAATCATGAAGTATCGAATCGGACAAATCGTGCCCAGCTCCAACATCACCATGGAGCGCGAGGTGCCCGCCATCTTCGCCGGCCGCATGGAGGTGCTGCCGGAGCGGTTCAGCTTTCATTCGAGCCGCGTTCGCATGCACCGCGTGGTGGCGGAGGAGCTTGAAAGGATGAATCGCGATATGGGGCGCTGTGCCGTGGAGCTGGCCGACGCGCGCGTGGATGTGATGAGTACCGCGTGCCTGGTGGCCACGATGTGCATGGGCATGGGTTATCACCGGAAAGTGATCGACGACCTGGGCAGCGCGGTCGCTGATGCACCGTATCGACCGCAAATCATGACTTCGGCCGGTGCTCTGGTTGACGAACTGAAGGACTTCGGCGCGCGCCGGATCTCGCTGATGGCGCCATACAGCGACGCCCTGACCAAGACCGTGGTGGACTACATCGAGCACGAAGGCATCGAAGTCAAGGACGTGATGAACTTCTCGATTCTCGACAACCTCGAAGTCGGTGAGCGCGATCCGCTCCAGTTGCTGGAAGACGTCAAGCGGCTCGACGTGAAGGGCGTGGACACCGTTGTGTTGTCCGCGTGCGTGCAGATGCCGTCGCTGCCTGCTATTGAGCAGGCGCAGCGGGCACTTGGCATTCCCGTGACCTCCACGGCGATTTGCACGGCACGCCAGATGCTGCGCAAGCTTGGTCTCGCGCCGCAGGCTCCGCGTGCCGGGGCGTATCTGGGCAGCCAGACGGGCCTGAATTGAACGCTAGCCATTTCCGAGAACAAGGGCCGCCCACGGAAGGCGAGTCCGAGAGAAAGTAGGAGACAGCTTCATGCAAGCCGCCCCGAACGCGCCGTCGCGCGTATCCGCCTGGATCTATGCCGGTGTGATTCTTGGCGCTGCGCTCGGCATGCTGGCCGGCTATGCGCCGTTGTTCAATGCCACGGTGGGCGTGTTTGCCCGGGCGCTCGCCAGCGAGTTTGGCTGGGGGCGCTCGCAGGCCTCGTATTCCTACGCGGCATCGATGTTTGGGCTGGCCGTCGTCAGTCCCATCGTCGGGGCAATGATGGACCGCTTCGGTATCCGGCGCGTGATCGTCTGCTCGGCCACCGTACTCGGTATGGCGACGGCGGCGATGTCACTCCAGAACGGTAGCCTGATTCTCTGGGTGGCATTGTCGGTGCTGGTTGGCATATCGGGTGCAGCCACGTCGGTGCTGGCTATCTCGCGATCTTGCCGGCCGGCCGGCTTGGCTTGGCGCTGGGCATTGCCATGTGCGGCCTCGGCGCGGGCACGGTCATCCTCCCCATGACCGCCCAGTATCTGGTGACAGCGTTCGGCTGGCGCATGGCATACATTGGTTTGGGGCTCGGCTCGATTGTGCTCTCGCTGGTCGCCTGCATCCTGATGCGGGAACGCATCAAGGCAAGCGGCGACGCCTTGCGCGTATCGGGCGCGCCCCCGGGCGTGGCGTTCCGTAGCGCGCTGCGCAGTTACAGGCTCTGGGCCATCCGGTTTGTATTCGTGCTCAGCTCGGCCGCGACGCTCACTCTGGGGCCACATCTGCCATCACTTTTTGCGGACCGGGGCTTCGATGCCGCCATGGCCGCACGCAGCGGCTCGATGGTCGGCATCGGCTTGCTGGTCGGACGCCTGGCTACCGGCCTGTTGATCGACCGCATCCACGCGCCTTTCGTGGCAAGTGTGTTTTTTGTCGGCGCCGCCATCGGCGTTTTCCTGCTGCGCGGCACGCACGACTACGGCACGTTGCTGATTGCCACTGCGCTGATCGGCCTCACGATCGGTGCCGAAGGGGACCTGATCTCGTTTCTGGTCCGCTCGTACTTCGGACTGACTTCGTTCGGAGCGCTGTTTGGCATCGCGTTTCCGGGTATGCGCTCGGGGCCGTGATCGGCCCGATTGGCTTGGGGGCGTGGTTCGACCACCATGGCAGCTACGACGTGCCGCTCTCGTGTTGCCGGCGATGCTGCTGGCGGCCGCCGCACTGGTGCTGTCGTTGGGTCGCTATCGCGTCGCGAGCCATGCGGAAACGATGCCCGCCACAGCGTCGGCATGAGGCGTGGCAAGGGGGAAAATCCCGGATAGAATTGGCACACTACCAATTTCGAGCGGGTCCGCCGAGCCGGCCCGTTTGCCTCGACCATGCCTGCCGCCCGCAAAACGCCAGCCGCTAAGTCCGCCGCTCAGCCAACGACCAATCCAGCGCCGCGTCGCCGGGGCCGACCGCCCAAGACGGAATCGCCGATCGGCGCCGAGCCGATGCTGAGCCGTGTGGCCATTCTTCAGCACGCGATTGAGTTGACCAAGAAGATGCCCCTGGACCAGATATCGATGGTTCAACTCGCCAGGGACTTCGGGGTGGCGCCAGGCCTGATCCATTACTACCTGGGCGGGCGGGACCAACTGGTCTCGGGGGTCCTGAACGACTATTACCGGCAACGCCTGCTGCGGGTGCCGGCATTGACCGGCGACTGGCGAGGAGATGTGGAGAGGATCGCTCGGCTCAGCTTCCAGGTTGCGGTGGAGAATCCGGGCGTCAGCAACTATGTGGCGTCGCACAACCGGTATCGCCTGTTCCAGGACGTGCAGCCTGGCGAGATTGACTACGGCCTGGAGTTTTTCAATCGCATGACGTCCGCCATCATGCAGGGCGGTTTCAGCGCGGAACAGGTGGCGCTCGGCTATCACTTGCTGGCGCAATATCTCGTCGCGGCCAGCATGGCGGAAGCGTCCCGCCAGTTGCCGGCCTACCACCAGTCATTCATTCAGAACAAGCTCGAATCCGTGTCGGCCGAGCAGTACCCCGGCGCACGCTTCGTGAGCAAGTCGTTCTCCCATCTCTCTTCCGACACGGCCTTCGAGGTAGGGCTGCGCATTACGCTCGACGGCATCGAGGCATGGCAGCGGGACGCCAGGCCCGCGAAGAAGAAAAGCGCGCGCGCTACATAGACCGCGCGCTTTCGGCTTGTCGATGCCAAGTTACGCGGCGCTAGTGGTATGTACTTATTTAAGATGCAGTCAATAAAACTACAATCGCTAATTGATTGCATCTCAAATAATGTCCGGCGATACGCCGGCGCCGCAGAACGGAGACGACATGAAGCGCCCCTTGTTCACCCTCATCGCTATTGCCGCATCGCTCGTCGGCACGTCAGCCCAGGCCGGCCCGTACCCCGACAAGATGGTGCGCATCCTGGTGCCGTCGATTGCCGGTAGTGCGCCGGACATCATCGCGCGACAGGTGGCCGAGCGCCTGACCAGCGCCTGGAAGCAGCAGGTAATCGTCGAGAACAAGCCCGGCGGCAATGGCATCGTTGCCATGAGCGCGCTTAAGCAGGCGCCTGCCGACGGCTACACGCTTGCGATCTTCCACGCGGCTGCGGCAGTTACCACACCGGTGATGTACAAGGAAGCGAAGTTCGATATCCAACGCGACACTGAAGTGGCGGCCACGCTTGCCTATACGCCGATGATGTTCGTGGCCGGACCATCGACGCCTTACAAGACCCTGTCCGATGTACTCAAGGACGGCAAGGTACGACCGGACGATGTCGCCATCGGCAGCCCCACGCGCGGCTCCGTGCCGCACCTGACGGCCGAGATGATGGGGCAGTTGCAAAAGACGAAGTTCCGGCAGATCAGCTTCAGCGGTACCACGCAGGCCATCCAGGCCGTAGTGAAGGGCGACGTACCGGTGTATGTGGATGGCATTGCGCCGCTGGTGCCGCTGGTGCGGGCTGGGCGGCTCAAGGCGCTGGCCGTGACATCGGACGCGACCTTGCCCGGCTTAAACGGCATACCGCTGGCCAAGGACGTGGCGCCGGGGCTCGTTGCCAAGGGCTGGTTCGCTGTGTTCGTGCCGAAAGGAACGCCGACGCCAGTGCTCGACCAGGTCAATGTGGCTGTCAACCAGAGCTTGGGCCAGCAACCGTTCGTGGACCGACTGAAGGATGTGGGTACGTATCCGATGCCGATGTCTCGCACGGACGGTGCGAAATTTATCGAATCGGAAAAGCTCCGCTGGGAGAAGGTCATTGCCGAAGCGGGCGTGAAGCCCGAGTGAACCGCTGACTGTTCCTGTACGGAGACAAGTAATGCTTAGGATTCTCTGCCAGGCAAAGGCCTGGCGCGCGTTCGTTCGTCGGCACGTGGGTGTCGGTATTGAGGGTCGGCCGGGATTCGTGAATATCTGAAGCTTCAGATATTCACGAATCCCGGTCGACCCTCGACACCGCGCTGCAGGCCGCCATGGCCAACGACATTGCCGAGCTGCGCGCGCGCTTTCCCGAAACCCGCGCGCTGTACCGTGAGGTCTGCGGCCTGCTGTTTTTCCGCTACGGCGTCACGCCCACCGCCACAAGCTCTACAGCCTGGTGCGCAAGGGCAGCATGGGCACGCCATCTGAAGTGCTGCAGGCGTTCTGACAGGAGCTGCGCAGGCGCACCCGCGTCGCCATCGACCATCCCGATCTGCCGGATGCCTTGAAGGACATCGCGGCCGAGGCGGTCAAGACCATCTGGCAGGCGGCCAACGAGGCCGCCACCGCCGAACTCGCCACGCTGCGCGCCGAGGCGCGCGCGGCGGCCAGCGCCGCGGAAGTGGAGCGCGATGCGGCGCGCGCCGAGACCGCGGCCGCCCGGGAAGAGGTGGCCGCCATCTCGGCGCAGCTGGACGAGGCGCGTGAGGCGCACGGCGCCGTGCAGGCGGATCTGGCCGCGGAGCGGCTGGCGCACGCGGCGACCCAGGCCCGGCTGGAAGCGGGGCGGGCGGAACTGGACGCCTCCGGGCGGCAACTGGCGGAACTGTGCACCCAATTCTCGACCGAGCTCGAGCGCGCCCGCGAGCAGGTGACCCTCGCCCAGGAACGGGCCGAAGCTAGCGAGCGGCGGAGCCTGCGCGAACTGGACGCGGAGCGTACCGCGCGCCAGAAGAGCGATCGCACGGCCGAAGAGTTGCGCGGCGAATTGGTGGCGGCACGCAGCGAGGCCCGCGACGCGGCCGTGGCGCAGGCCGAAGTCCGCGCCCGGCTCGAAGCCTAGGCCGCGGCGCTCACGGGGCGACTCACCGAGCGGCTCGCGGCCGCCGGAGAGACGCAGCCACGTGCCGCCAGCGAGCTGGACGCGGTGCAGGCGGAGTTGGGCGCGGCGCAACGCCGGGCCGAACGGGCCGAGGTCGAAGCGGCGCTGGCGCGCCAGCTGCTGGCAGAACTGCTGCAAGTGGCCGCTCCTGATTCGACTGCTTGTCGGCTTAGGATACAGGCATGCGCGGATGGTAGAAACTGCCGGCTACGCCCCCCCGACCCGCTCTTGCGGCTCATGCGTGGGCACCTGCGCGCTGTATTTATATCAATCGCTGCTTGGGAATAGTTCGTCGGGATTAGCCTATGGCAACGACTTGGCCCACCCCCGCCTTGGCCTCATCCAGCGCTTGGTGCAACTGTTCAAGCTCCGCCGGCCGCCCGACAAACCGTGCCAGTCTGCGCCGCTGCGCCACTTGCAGGCGTGTACGCAATACCCCGAGGCGCGGCACTTCATATTTGGCAAGCGGCTCCGGGTTGCCCTTTGCCTGGGTCGCTCTTGAAGTTGATAGCCCTTTGTCAGCCTGCAGGTCGGCGCGCTGACCGGAGTGGAGGCGGGCGTCGCGATGCGTCCACAGCGCCGCAAGCTCTCCATCCCGGATGGCGATGTGCATGGTGTTCCCCATCGGATCCTAGTCCGTAAGCAAGTCATCTTGCGAATCGAGCGTACGACCGCACGAAGCGCATCGCCACAGCGACCGGATTCGCCTCGAACAACGCATACCACCGCATGGGGTCGGCATCCACGCCGGCGAGGTGGCACAGCCCGTTGGGGAGCGCGCCCTGCTTCAGGATAGGAGACGGCAAAAAAGTAAGAGCACTTCGGCCGGGGAGGTCGAGACAGTAGCAGGCTCGCGCTAGTGAGTGTCTTTGCAATAGGTGTAGCGTTCGTGGATTTTGCCGTTCCGACCGTGGATGAACAGGGCAACGCCGTCCGCTTTCGCTTTTTCTGTACCAGCGGCGACCGCCTGATCCTGCGTCAGATATTCCGCGCTGGCTTCGTCTTCCCCTTCAACTTCGACGACCCAGCCGTGCTTGCCGGTTGGAATAACGTGAATATTGTGTGCGTGCATGGTGATTTCCCCAGCTGACTATACCCCTCAATGATTTTACTTCTAGCGCTGGTGCGTCGGAAACACCAGCAGCGACTGTGTGGAACCGCTCAGTCGGAGCGGGCTGAGCGCTTCAGGTAGACGAAATACGCGGGCACAGGCGGAGGCTCGCTTGTCGCCCCCTTGCGCGAAGCCATGGCAGGAACGATGCGGCGTGGCGGCGCCTGGGGACTTGCCATCTGGCATATCTGGTACGGGCTGCGGGCAGCCCATGCAATCGCATGGGCAAAACCTGGTCATCACCATTGTGCGTTGCCACCCAGATGACATTCGAGTGGCCTTCGGGAATGGAAGTTGCGAAGCATGGGGCCTGTACGCACGCCATCCCGGCAGAGCCCCCGCTCGCACGCCGGAGAAGCTTGAGGCGCGTGTGTTGAACACCACGCTCAAGCGCAAGCCAGCCGACGGGTCGACGCACTGGAGTAGTTACAAGCTGGCCGCAGAGTTGGGCAACGTGTCGGTCTCGACCGTGCAACGTATCTGGCGCAAACATGGTCTGCGCCCCCATCGACTAGCGCAGCACATGATCTCCAACGATCCGGACTTCGAGACCAAGGCTGCCGACGTCATTGGCTTGTACCTGAACCCGCCGGCGCATGCGGTGGTGTTCTGCGTGGATGAGAAGACCGCGATCCAGGCATTGGACCGCAAAGACCGCATGTTGCCGTTGTCGCCCGGGCGTGCCGAAAGCCATGGATTCGAATACAAGCGCAACGGCACCTTGAGCCTGTTTGCCGCATTGAACACGGCCACCGGAGAAGTGCTAGGCAAGACCGCGGCGCGCCACACCAGCGAGCAGTTCGTGGCGTTTCTGACCGATATCGTGGTCGATCAGCCCGATGGTCAGGAAATCCACGTGATCTGTGACAACGTGAGCAGCCACAAAACGTCGCGCGTCCAGGAATTCCTGCGGGCCCATCGGCACGTGCACATGCATTTCACGCCCACATATTCGTCGTGGCTGAATCAGGTGGAGAATTGGTTCTCCCATATCCAGCGTGACGTCATTAGTCGCGGCATCTTTACTTCCGTGAAGGACCTGGACCGGAAGCTGATGCGCTATATCCGTCAGCACAAGGAGAATCCGGCACCCATCAAGTGGAAGTACAAGGATCCATCTCGGCGAATTCGCCCGGTGCCATTTAATTGACGCAGTGTACTAGTGTCCTGAGTCTGAAATTCATTGCATTATTTGGCTCGCGTTGTACTCTGCATTGAAGGCACGCACAGGGCGAGGTAGCGATGAGGGGAAGACCGCAGCGGCACGCATCGCTCAACCCGACAACTTGAGCAAGCTATCCGCCAATACCTTGACACAACGCCAACCCCACGCCTTTCGTGTGGACAAAGTCCGCCGATGACATCCTCGCCAGCATCAAGCGATTTTGTCTACGAATTTCTGACTCGGGACACTAGGCGCCTGCGCATCCTGACCTGGCATGTCCACGGCAACTACCTCTACTACCTGTCGCAGATCCCGCACGAGCTCTACCTGGTCACGCGCGACGGCACGCACGGCTATGCCGGTGTAGCTATAGAACAGAGGCGGTGGAAAACTGTTCGCAAGAGGTCGCCTTCGGGTAACATCTCGCGCTCCACGCAAGGGCCGGAAGCTTAAGTGGTATAAGCCGTCGACTCATAATCGACTGATAGTGGGTTCGAGTCCCACCCGGCCCACCAATAATAATGGTTCTCGGCATGCGAGGGAGCGGGATACAACGACACTGTCGAGTACCCGTGCTTCCCTACAGCGAACCGTTCATTGTCGAGAGGGCAGACCGCACCAGCTTACTCTGCCCACTGTGCATCCACCTCCCTCATCAAGTGCCCCGCGAGAATATAGTCCCCCAACTTCGCCGCCTTTGCCTCCAGGCTCTCTAGCTCATCTGCTGGCAAGTTGTTAAGCTCAAATTGGCAGTACAGATTCCGCTGCCGGAACGTTGTCTTTGGTCGCAATAGGCCGGCAACGAGCGCAGCCGGCGAGCGGACTGCGATGTTTTCGTGCCCGCGATACTCGACGCGTATCCCAACCTTCTGGCCGAGCCTGCCGAGTTCAACAGCATCCTGCCAACCTGACTCGTAGTCCAACTCGACCACCGTTACTCCCTCTGTCTCCAGGAGCTTCAGTGCCTCCCCTCTGGTTCCAGCTCGAGCTGTCGCCATTCTGTCCTCCGCGCGCGCGGGCGTACGCGTATTTGCCAGCCGCAAACAGGGCGTGTGGCTATTCGTACGCTTCTTCGGCCCTGGTCCTATATTGCATGGCAACATTGTAAGGGGGCAGCTTCGTTTGCTTGCGGATTTCGGTGAACTCAGCGGTTTCGGTGAACGTGATCAGGGAAGGAAGGTGGTACTGCGCGATCAGAAGAATGTAGCGTAGGTAATTTACGGTGCCGAATCAGGGATTCGACGACGGACGATGATGGCTGACATGGGCCGGCTACCGCCGTTGCGCTTCCGCCATCCCCGGTCGACAACGGTTAGCCGCAGCATACGGACCAAGAAGTGCATGGGGCCGGCGTTGGCGGGACACGGCGATAGGGCACGAAACGAAGTCTTACCGAATGCTTCGCACGGCTTCGAGCATGGAGTGTCCTTGACTCGTCAGGCGGGGATAAACATTGCCGCTATCATGCCCGTGCTCCATCGTGACCAGTTTGTGGGCCAGCAAGCCGTCCAATTGATCTGGTTCGAGATCATCGATATCTTGCGCATCGCCAAGCAGTAGTAGCGCGGCGATTTCGTGCGGACTTAGCATGGCGGCCTCCTTTGCCGGCGTTTGCCGGGGTCGGAAAATGGAACCTACGACAGCTGGTCCGTGGATCGAATTCCACGAGGACGATGAGAACGGCAGTGAATGCATCGGTGCGAGGGACGCGCAGGAAGCGCACACCGGGTATTTACCGTAAACTCTTTTGTCGACGGAATCAAGCGACGCGTGTGTTGCGTCGCAGCAGGGTCAATCAATGCACCGGGGCATTTAAAGGCTGGTGAAGCCTCGACCAAGGGATTGTCGGCGACGGCCCACCGTGATACAAGATAGCCGCACATTTGGCGCAAGCCGGTGGCGTCATCTACAACTAGTCTTCCTTGGAACATTCAGAACATGGCAACAGGTACCGTCAAGTGGTTTAACGATGCAAAGGGTTTTGGGTTCATCACGCCGGATGACGGCAGCGATGACCTGTTCGCGCACTTCTCCGAGGTTCAGGGAAACGGCTTCAAATCACTTCAGGAAGGCCAGAAGGTCAGTTTTGAAGTCAAGCAAGGTCCCAAGGGGAAACAGGCAGCGAATATCAAACCGCTGTAAGATTTCCGCGCCGCAAACGCGTCCTGTCAGGGCAGCGATCGGGCGATGCGTGATCGCTGCGGGGCTGAAGTAGGGCGTCGAAAGGGGGCGTGTACTCCTCGCCTTTGCTCAGCGCTCAAGAAAGGGCCTCAACTTGTCAGCGCGACTGGGATGCATTAGCTTGCGCATCGCCTTGCTTTCAATCTGACGGATCCGCTCGCGGGTCACGTCGAACTGCTTGCCGACCTCTTCAAGCGTGTGGTCAGAGGTCGTATCGAGCCCGAATCGCATCCGCAGGACCTTGGCCTCACGCGGCGACAACTCGTCGAGTGCCTCATCGATCGCGGCGCGCATGTTCCCGTGAATCGCGGCCTCAGTTGGTGAACTCGCAGAGACATCCTCAATCATGTCACCGAGCGTCGCGTCGGCATCGTCGCCCACAGGGGTCTCGAGCGAGACAGGTTGCCTCGCGATCCTGAGGATACTGCGCACTTTTTCCTCGGACATCTCCATGCGCTCCGCGAGGATAGCGGGATGCGCTTCCTGTCCCGTCTGTTGCAGGAATTCGCGCGAAATCCGGTTCAGCTTGTTGACCATCTCGATCATATGCACCGGCACACGAATGGTGCGCGCCTGATCAGCAAGCGCGCGCGTGACGGCCTGACGGACCCACCAAGTGGCGTACGTCGAAAACTTCCAGCCGCGCCGGTATTCGAACTTGTCCACCGCCCTCATCAGGCCGATATTGCCTTCCTGGATCAGATCCAGGAACTGCATGCCGCGGTTGACGTATTTCTTGGCAATTGAAATGACAAGACGAAGATTCGCTTCGATCATCTCCCGCTTGGCCTGCCGCATTTTCAACTCCGCGGCAACCATCTGGCGGTTGATCTGCTTGAGCTGCTGGAGTGGCAGCGAGACCCGTGCCTCGATCTCGATGAGTTTCTGCTGCCCGGCCTGAATGGCCGGCAGATGTCGCTCAAGCGCCGTGCCAAAGTGCCGCGAAGTCGCCGCCATGCGGCAGGTCCATGTAAGGTCGGTCTCGTAGCCCGGGAACGACTCGACAAACACATCGCGTGGCATGCCGCAACGGTCGACGGTGATCTCCAGGATGCCGCGTTCGATCGCACGAACCTCAGTAGTCTGTGCGCGCACACTGGCGCACAGGCGGTCGATGGTTCTGGCCGTAAAGCGGATCGGCGCCAGTTCGCGCTGGATCGCCGAGCGCAATTGCGCAACGGCCGCGGAACGGGTTTTGCCAGTAACGGGTACATCCGGCAACTGCTCGAACAGTGCACGCACGCGCGCGAAAACCGCAAGACTGTCGCTCGTGAGTTGTTCGAGGCGGGCCGCGTTCGTTGTCTCCGGATCGCCGGCGTCCATTTCAACGTCGTCACGGTCTGGGTCATCGTCGGAGGCCTCTGCTTTCACTTCAACCTCTTCGGACTCCAGCGTCATTTCGCTTTCGTTCACGTCGTCGCTGATGCCAGCGACCAGTTCGTCGATACGCAGTTCGCCGGCAACGATGCGGTCCGCATCGACAAGAATCGTGGACACGACCGACGGACACGTGGCGATCGCCTGAATCATGTCCTGCAGGCCGTCTTCGATGCGTTTTGCGATCTCGATTTCGCCAGCGCGGGTCAGCAGTTCGCGGGCACCCATTTCACGCATGTACATCCGAACCGGATCAGTAGTGCGGCCGAATTCGGAATCGACGGTCGACAGTGCAGCTTCCGCTTCCTCGTCCGCCTGATCGTCGGATGCCGCGGCGGCCGCGGCATCGTTTAGCAGGAGCGTCTCTGCGTCCGGCGCCTGCTCGTACACGGCCACCCCCATGTCGCTGAACGTGCCGACGATCGTCTCCATCGCAGCAGTTTGCGTAAAGTTGTCGGGCAGGTGATCGTTGATGTCCGCGTGGGTGAGATAGCCGCGCTCACGGCCAAGCGCGATCAGCGCGCGCATCTGGCGTTGACGCTCCTCCTCCTGGCGCGCCATTGACGCGATGTCCAGCGGTATTGTGACGGCCTGGGTCTTTTCCTTTGGCGCGCGGCGGCCGGCTTTTGAAGTAACTGCGATCACGCGGGACACTGAATTGTCGCGAACTGGCTTTGCCAATACATTCTCCTCGACAGGTTGGCCGACGATCGTCGCGGACATGACGGCAGGTCAATTAGCCTGTCGGGGTGCGAACGAAATCGTAGAATGACGCACGGACAGTCGAGGCCGGGACGCCTCTCGCGGAATTCGGTGTGCGCAGAATGGGGATCGTTAGATCATACCCGACGACGTTGTGCGACGCAATATTCGGTGGGTAGAGATGTTGCCCGAACTCGTCGAGGAAGGCCGAAAGATTCTCCTGTTCTCGCGGTTCACCAGCATGCTCGAGCTCGTTGCCACCGCGCTCGACGAGGCGCATGTCCCGTACCGGTGCTCACGGGCAATACCATCACCTGTTTCTGCGAAGGGCACGTCCGGAGATCGTCCGGACCGGCACCGTGCACCTTCGGATCACAAGCAAGATCCGCGTCTGGGGGCGGGAGCCGCGAAACGTGGGAAGTAGGGAAAGATCATAGGCGCAACACGCAGCGCACCAGCCGCTGCCACGCCAATGTGACACCGAACAATGCACCAAGGATCCAGCGAAGCCAAGGATCCAGCCAAAGGCGCCTTTGGCCAGGAAGCCACAGCCACCACCTAAAGTGAGCAGAATGGTCGAGGTAGTAGCCCGCTAGGACCAGGCCAAGATCGGCTTGCGTTTTGTTGTTTTGGCGAATGTACCAAATACCAATGAGAAAGCGGTGCGGAAGAGGGTGGCATCTCGGCCGTCGGCTGATCGCACCGGTTGGATGCAACTCAAAGAAGAAACTGAGCTCTATTATGTAACGCCACTCGTGCGGTTATACTCCGCGCTTCACTCACAACTATGATTAACCAACATGGTCGCAGCAACTAAAACGACGCGGGTAAGTGCAACTGCCAAGGGAAAACCTGCCGCAAAGAAGGTGGCCGTGCCAACGAAAAAGGCCAGCGTGCTTGCCCGTGAGGCACAGGCAGCGAAGAAGCGCTTGCTGAAGCTGCGCGCTGACACGAAGAAGGCAATTGAAGCGGCTAAGCGCGAGATTGCCCAGGCCGTGGAAGCCGCAAAGGCCGCGGCCCGCTTTGAAAAGCAAGCCGCAAAGGACAAGCTCGCGGCGAAGAAGGCGAAGGCTGCAGGCGCCAAGAAGGCGACGGGCAACAAAGCTTCCGCAACGAAAGCGGCGGCGAAAAAGGCCGCCCCCGGTACCAAGGGCAAGGTCGCCGCGAAAGCAGTTCCGAAGGCGGCCGCAGTGAAATCTGCGCCGAAGAAGCGGGCTTCGGCGAAGAAGGTGGTTCCGGCTGTAGCATCGCCTGAAGCGTCGGCGTGATCGTTGCTTCGGCTGGTAACGCGATGTCGCCAACCAGCTGATTGATGACAAGATGCTGTGGAAAGCTGAGGCGTAAGAACTTGGCGTCGGCTTTCCCCTTCCAATTGGGCCTTTTTCATGCTTCGTTAAAGCAGCGGACTCATAATCCGTTGGTGCCGTGTTCGACTCACGGGAGGCCCACCACGCAACCATTGGCTTCCATCCGTCAGGTTTGCTTCTTTAGCCTGGACTAGACCGCGACCGGAGGTCTTGATGTGTCTTGGTAGCGACACTGCGCTTCCTCTGACTGGTGCAATTCGCCCGGGCTATGTGGGAAGCCCAACCGCCGTCGCTCAACGTATATGAAGCGTCGCTGTGATGGGAACTGATGCAAACGCGTACCCGTTTCTGCGATCCGCAGCCGACGTCATCGGGTGCGGATGTCGCCCAGCCTCACTTCAAGCCGACATCTATATGAAGTCCGCTTTGACGCTAACAGCGAAGCCATACATTAATACAAACAGTCCACGCGATTTCAATCAGCCATCAGCTTCATTCGTAAGTCTTAGAGGACGAATACCTTGCAGATGGTCTTTGGAATGCGTATAAGTCAATTGTGACTGAACAATCGGAGGCAAAAATGGCAACGTATCAGGATTTGTTGGCGCAGAAGCAAGCGTTGGAAGCCAAAATCGAAGAAGCGCGTTCGACTGAGGTCGCGGGCGTCATCGAACAGATTCGCGAGCTGATGGTTCGGTATAGCCTGTCGCCGGAAGACATAGCGCCGCGTCGTCGTCGGGGCCGGCCCACAAGTACAGCGTCCGCGGCCACCGAGAAAGCACCGCTTCCGCCGAAGTACATGGATCCCAAAACCGGCAAAACCTGGTCGGGACGTGGCCGGACGCCGGCGTGGCTGGGCAAACGGCCTGAGCGTTTCCTTATCCAGCAGGAATGATCGATTGCACGCGCGTCGTCCCTTGAATGACGACGACTCAGTCGACTCTCCACGAGACTGTGCGCATCAATGTGTCTCGACCGGTAGTTGAGAGCCGCAGAACGTCCATGAAGAAATCATCGGGCAACTGGTGAGTTGCCCGTGCCCAGTATCGTCCAGTCGTCTATGCCAGGCAATCGGCCTGTCCACAAAGGGGCGCTCACCCAAAAAAAGCCCGCGTCACCGGGGGCGGCGACGCGGACGGTAGCAGGACTGCCCAGGCATGATACGACGCCGCAAAAAATTCTTAAGTCTGAATTAAGCCAAAATTAACATCCATTTTCCCCGAGAGAAGGCTTCCACGGCACAATGGCAAAGTGGAGCCATCACTTTCAAGCGTGAAAATGATCTACGCATCTCTTGCTCTAAGTGATCTAAACGTTATTTTGGAAGGCGTCCCATTGGACGGGGTGGCCAGCCAGAAATGCCGCCCGAACGGCATCGCCGTCGCTCATGACGGCGCGGCACCAATGCCGCGGCTGGCCGCGCTCGATTGTCCGCTCTAGGAGGGCTGGTGACCGCTTGATCGAGCGGCCACCCACTTGTTGGCTTTATGGACGGTCGAGCTTCCGGAATGCGTTGAAATGCCGCAGCGCATTCTGGAAGTGGCCCAACTCCTGATGCAAACGCGCTGCGTTGTAGTGGGCATCGGCATCATCAGGCGCAAGTTCAATGCATCGTTCATATGCCGCCAGAGCTGACTGCAGGGCGCCGACATCCTCGCGTGCAACCCCCAGGTTGAAATGCAACTGCGGCGCGTTCGGAAGCACTGACAATGCCCCTTCATAGAGCCTGATGGCTTCGTCGAAGCGTTCTTGGTCTGCCAACATGCACCCAAGGTTCAGGTAGGCGTTCAGCATTCCTGGCGAGATCTCTAAGGCGCGTCGGTACGCCGCTTCAGCCGCATCCGCGTCGACAGGTTCAAGTGCATAGCCTCGCGCAAAGGCTTCCTCGGCGGTCGCTTGGTTGGCACGCGTTCGCGTTAGATCAACGACTCGCACATCGGCTTCATCCGGTCCGAACTCGATCAGACGTTGGCCGCTCTCGACAAGCCACGCGCCGTGCCGGTCCCATGCCGATATTTTTCCGCTGCTTGCGGAGATTCGCAGCGCCGATAGGTGCCGGTTCGGTGTGAGCCGTTCGAGACGACGCAGCGCCCGCAGAATCCGTGCGGGCGCAACGCTCGATCTGTGCAGAGATTCGGCGGTGCGAATCAGAACCACGTCCTGGAAAGAGAAGACGTACTGACCGCGTGGGCCTCGTGCAGGAGTGACCAGCCCGGCCGCTACCAGACTGGAGATCAGCCGGCGCGAAGCGCCCAGGCGCGTCTCCAAATCGCGCGTGGTCAACCCTTCGCCGTGGTTCATGCCGACTTTTTGGTGTTGCGTCGGATCGGGGTCGGCTCAGAAGGCGCTGTGCCCCGCTTACCGGCTCTGCGGGAAGTTGACGGCTCGGCGGCCTTCGCTCTGCCCGCGGGCGCTCCCTTCTTGGACAGACTCGCGCGAAGTGCATCCATCAGATCGATGACCTGACCGCCAGCGGTGACTTCAACCGGTTCGGGCGATACGATTTGCTTGCCGGCGATCTTCGCGTCGATGGCGGCGAGAATCCTGACTTTCTCCTCGTCCTTGTACTGGGCCGGATCGTATTGGCCTTCCGAGGCTTGCTCGATAAGCTGCATCGCCAACTTTAGCTCCGCATCTGAGACTGCCACTTCCTCGATATGCAGTTCGGCGATGTTGCGGACTTCATCCGCGAACAACAGTTGCTGGAACACCAGGCCGCCCTCGACCGGTCGGATCTGCACGATATGCGATTTGCCTTTCGAGGCCCACTTCGCAATGGCACAGCGACCGGTCTTCGACATGGCCTCGCGTAGAAGGCTGTACGGCTTACCGCCGCGCTTATCTGGAGCGATGAAGTACGCCTTGTCGTAATACAGAGGATCCACACTGTGCTCGGGAATGAACGCAACGATATCGACCATGTGGCTGGCGCTCTCTTCCAAGGCTTTGAGTTCATCGGGGGAGAACGTCACGAAGCGATCTTTCTCAAACTCGTAGCCCTTCACCATGTCTGCACGCTCGACAACCTTTTGGGTCTGCTCGGAAACGTACTGTTGTTTCAGCCGCGCGCCGTCTTTGCTCAGTAAGTTGAAGCGCACGGCAGAACTTGTCTCGGTGGCCGTGTAGAGCTTGACGGGGATGGACACCAGGCCGAACGACAGAGACAAAGAGGCGAGGGATCGTGCAGGCATTGGATACTCCACAGTACAGATGCGCCAGCATTCAGCTTAATCGTTCGATGGCGGCGGTCAAACTTTGGCGTGCCTCCCAGTAAGACTGCCAGGGATCCGCCACTTGGAAACTGAGGTATTCCCGGGCGTCGCGGATAGTCCACTGAGCGCCACTTTTCAGCTTGGTAAGCTGCTCCCAGGACACCGGGATGGAGACACCGAGCCCTGGCCGCGCTCGAGCCGAGAACGCGGCTGCGGTGGTTTGCGAGAAGCCGTTGCGCAGATAATCCACGAAAATCCGCCCCTTGCGGTTGGCCGCCCCAGAGCGGGCGGTGAAGCGCTGGGGCAGGGTGACCGCCAAGTGCTTGACGGCGGCCCGCGAAAACGCCTTCACTTCATCGTAGGAACGCTGCGGCGCCAGTGGCACGGCGACGTGCAGCCCCTTGCCGCCGCTCGTTTTCAACCAGGACTGCAGCCCCAGTTCATCCAGCAGCGTGCGCACCAGCATGGCGGCTTCGACCATCGTCTCCCATGCAATCCCTTCGCCAGGATCGAGGTCGAAAATGACTCGGTCGGGACACGCTATGTGGCGGGCCGTCGAATTCCACGTATGAAACTCAACCGCATTCATCTGGGCAGCGGCGACGATTGCTTCTGCCGAATCAGCAGTGAGTAATGCGGCATGGCCGGGCCAAAGGGATTGGGGTTGCTCGGTGAGGCCGGGCATCGCCGTTTCCGCGTGCTTCTGAAAGAACGTCGGCGCATCAATGCCATCCGGCGCGCGCACCAAGGATAGCGGCCGATCTTTGAGGTGGGGCAGCATCCGCTCCGCCACGCTCTCGTAGTAGCGAACCAACTCGACCTTCGTGATACCTGTGGATTTGTCGATGACACGGTCCGGATTGGTGACCTTGATGGCGCTCACACCGTGCGGCGTCACGGTAGTCTGGATCGCCTCTCGCCGGATCGACTTAGCTGGATGATCGGCGCGCAGGCCTTTGAACGAGGCTTGACGCACCTGGCCTTCAGGGGTCCAATCGGAAAACTCAACTTCTGCAACGAGGGTGGGTTTTACCCAACGAACAGCGGCTTCTCGACCTCCACCCCATCGCCGGCTGGAATGCGCCTCCGTCGAAAAGGGACTTCGGTCAACCTCCAAGGCGGCCAAGCGCCTCCTGAGCTCTGTCGCCGTCGCGCTGTCCCAGCCGGTTCCAACGCCGCCGACGTAACGGAGTTCCCTGTGCGCATACACACCAAGCAATAGCTTGCCTACCTCGGCTGCCGCACCACTGCGGTCCGAGAACCCGCCAATCACAAACTCCTGACGCAGTTTGCATTTGGCCTTCAGCCACGTCTGCGTGCGCGCGGAAACATAGGAGGCGTCCGCCCGCTTGAACATCAAGCCTTCGAGACCGAGCTGGCACGCCGCCTGGAAGATCTGCGCCGGGGGGGCATCGAAGGCCTCGCTAAAGCGCACGCGTTCGGAGCGATCTCCGACAAGCTCCCCCAGCTTAGCCCGACGCTGGGCCAGGGGCACGTTGCGCAAATCCCGGCCTTCCCAGAAGGGTAGATCGAAGGCGAAGAAGACGATTGCGTCGCTGCGATGCCCGTCGATGGCGTTCTGCAAGGCATTGAAATCTGGCATGCCATCGCGCAGCACGACGATCTCGCCGTCCAGCCAGCCTTCCGAGATGTCGAGCTTCTCGATCTCCGCGGCCAGCGAACGCAGCATCCGGGTCCAGTCATGCCCATTGCGGGTAAAGAGCGTCACCCGGGCGTCGGAGATCCTGGCCAGGATGCGATAGCCATCGAACTTGGTTTCGATGACCCACCCGGTACCAGTCGGAAGTGCGGGTGCCGGGTTCGCAAGCTGTGGCCCGAGCTTAGCCGGCAAGGGGGCGAGCGGGGCGTCCGTGATGGCGGAATCGGAAGCCATTTCGGTTGAGCCCTGTGACGTCTGAGTCAGCGTACCCAGTGGCTTTGCGATGACGCTATCCGGCAAAGCTGCCAACACGTCGAACTCCGCCAGTGGTCGCGCCCAGGCATCTCGCTTCTTGAACAGGATCCACTGTTCTGAATGGTCACCGGGCTTGGCGATGCGTACCAGTTCCCAACGGCCTGCCAGCTTTTCTCCATACAGGTCGAAGAGCAACTTGCCTGAGGCCATACCTTCATGCGGATCGCCGATTGCCTCCCACGTGCCACGATCCCAGACGATCACCGAGCCGGCGCCATACT
Organism: Cupriavidus sp. FW305-F7; assembly: GCF_058782875.1. NCBI lineage: Bacteria > Pseudomonadati > Pseudomonadota > Betaproteobacteria > Burkholderiales > Burkholderiaceae > Cupriavidus > Cupriavidus sp. FW305-F7. Next base: position 35,880 of record NZ_JBYSYC010000063.1, read on the forward strand.
GTTTGGCCGGGATCTCTCCCTCAAAATTGGCATAGTCGAGCGGGTGGTCCTCCACATGGACCGCGATGCGCTTTTCGCTGGGATCGTAGCTAGGGCCCTTGGGCACTGCCCAACTAAGCAGAACACCATCGAGTTCAAGCCGGAAGTCGTAGTGCAGCCGCCGTGCCCAATGCTTCTGGACCACGAAACGTAACGGATTGGCCTTTTGGCGCCGCTGTCGTGTTCCTGCCGGCTCTGAAGTGACGCTGAAGTTGCGCTTCTTCTGATAGCAGTCGAGGTTGGGCGATCGCTCTGCAGTGCGAGCTCTAGCCTTTGACGTTCCTGGGGTCGTTGCCATAGGCGTTTCGCATCCGGATCGCTACTTTCCTTCCATGGACGATCAGCTCGGGCTGCAGTCTTCTTGCCAGCGTCGTCCCGGTGCTAATCGCTGCGTCCCTGTCGAATGTGGGAGTGTCTTCTGCGCCACCTCCACTTCAACCTTCCGTTGGTCGCCGCTTGGCACCACATGAACATTTGACATGTCGGCTCCTCGGGTTGCCATATTGCTGCAGTCTAGGCCGCTATCTCAATGCGATATAGAAGGCGGCGTCTGACAGGTATGCTCGTAAGGCCTGCCGTGCAACCGGCGTGCTCACCCATTTTCCAGAAGGGGGCGCCCCTGCAGGGCCAGGCCGGCGCCACTAGAATGGCTTCTTTAGCCACAACGCCACAGTGACAGCGATGTGCTATTCCGCGCAGATTCACACCAGCTATCGAAAGTACGTTCGGGAATTCGGAGCCTCCGTCAGTTTTGAGCATTTTGTCGAGCTTCTCTGGGAGAAGCGCAGAGACGGCGGCTGGTCCAAACTCCCTAAGACAATGCGTGCCGCATTCCTTTCCGCCGCCAGCGACAAGGAGCGCGCTGTCGCCGATCTTGTGGCGGCGGGTGACAAAGGTCAGGCGAGAGCGTTGGAAACGGAGCTGTTCCAGCAGAAGACCTGGCTGACGGCCGCGGAACGCGCATTGGCAGCCAAGCCGACGAAGGAGCTGGAGAACGATCAGCGCATCGCGACTGACAAGATCGCGAGGGCACGGCGCAATCTTGCCGACCTGCAGCGAGCCGATTTGATGGATCGGGACTCGCGTATTTTCCCGGGGCATTACGCGCCTGTGATGGTGGTGCAGGACGGCCAGCGGGTTGTGATTCCGATGCGCTATCAGTGCAGGCTGCCGGGTGGACGCCGGCGATGGAGCGCCAGAAACTTGGTTCATACAATGCAAGACGCGACAATTTGAAGAAGGCATGGCGACAGCTATACGGCTATAAACACGGCATCATGATCGTCAATGCTTTCTACGAAAATGTCGCACGACATCGGATGGAGCAGCGAGAGCTGGCGCCTGGCGAGCCGGAAGAGAACGTAGTTTTGGAGTTCAGGCCCGAGCCGCGGCAGGACATGCTGGTGGCGTGTCTATGGTCGTTCAGCAAAGGAGGAGAGGGCGAGGCCGATCTCTATTCCTTCGCTGCCAGTACCGACGAGCCGCCCGCTGAGGTGTCGGCCGCAGGGCATGATCGTTGTATCGTGCCAGTCAAGCCCGAGCATGTGGAAGCCTGGTTAAATCCCGACGCGAAGAACTTGGACGCGCTCGATGCAATCCTGGACGACCGAAACCAGCCCTACTACGAGCACCAACTGGCAGCGTAGGGAACGAAGGATCCCGATTCCATGTCGTAGAATCTCGCACTTCCTGCACTGCGCAACTCAGGGTCATTGATGCGTGTTGGCCGACCGATACCTGCTCCTCCTCAGCCCCTCTGCGATTACTGCGGCGGGAAGGCGGTTCTTGCCCGCGTGGGAGAAGAGGCATACCCCTATTTGGAGGACCACGGGCCTGTGTGGATCTGCTCCCCGTGCCAGGCGTGGATCGGCGTGCGTGCGCGAAGCAAGCAACACACCCCGCTTGGAAGGTTGGCCGACGCGGCATTACGCGAAAAGAAGAGCCGACTGCACGATGCCATCGAGCCTTTGGTCACTGCGAAGATGCGGCGCGACGGTGTCAACGCCTTTGAGGCGCGGGGCAAGGCAATGAAGTGGCTGATTGCATCGCTCCACATTCCAGTCGACAGCCCCAGCATCCATGCCCTTTCGCCTGATCAGTGCGAACAGGCAATCCAATTCATCGCCGAGTTCCAGGCCTCACGTGGGCGAGAGCCTTCCTGATGAGGGCAACGAGAATACCGTTAGCAGAAATTCCTGCTCGCGGTGTCCAGGGATCCAAGCATAGGCGACAAATCGACAAAGCGTTGCGCGATCAGGTGTCGCACCTCGCCTTCGCATTGCCACTGGCCATAGACACCGAGCAGGGAGGCAGTCAATACCTCGCGTCGGTACTTCTCCATCACGAAGCTTGTGGCAGAGCAGGGCAAGCGGGTGGCGGTTCAGCGTGAGGCCGAGCGAGCGATAGTCGCTGACGATCTCCTCGCCTTCCGTTGGCTGCAGCAACTCCGTCAGGCAACTGATCGGCCAGCCGCCGCCCGGAAGCTCCTTGTCGAGCGACGGATACCCGGTCGGAACGGTGCGTGCATTGCCCCGAGCAAGCTGCGAGGCAAGCCAAAGTGACGGATGCATGGTTTCGGGGGCGACTATTTATACAGTTGTCACCTGTATGAGGCGCGCCCGCGCTGCCGGGCGCGGGGGAGTTTTCACACCCAGTGATTTCCTGGACGTAGGGGGTAGGGCAGCCATTGACCAGGCCCTTTCACGGTTGACGAAAGGTGGAAAGCTCCGTCGTTTGGCACGAGGCCTGTACGACTTTCCCAAAGTTCACCCGAAGTCTTCCCTTCCATCCCCCAATGTAGGGGATGCCCACGGCCCGAGCACTCGCCGTTTACGAGGCGGGTTTTATATCACATCTTGATGTGATCAGCTATCGCGACGCGTCCGTGCGAGTACCGCTCAGTTCCTTGGATGCCCTGGCACTCTTGGTATTTCCCCGAAGTTGTCTTTACATTGCCTTCCCGGAATAATCGCGCCCTCAGCCACCGCCGTGCAGCGGCTGAAGGGGTTGTTGTCTACCAGTAAAGGGAGTCCACGTGTTTCGCTTCGAGTATGGAACGACCAATGTCTATGCGCAGCTTGGCTTCGCTGACGCAGACGAAATCCCGCTCAAGGCGGGCATTGTGCGGGACATCACCGAACGGATTCGGGGCAGTGGACTGACGGTTTGCCAGGCCGCAACCCTCATTGAAGCATCGCAAGCGGATCTGCTCCTGGCCATTTGCGGCAAGTTCCAAGCCTTTCGTGCGGCAGAGCTACACGGCTGGCTCAAGCGGCTAAGCTGCCCGCTAGTACACTGCGTCAATTAAATGGCACCGGGCGAATTCGCCGAGATGGATCGTTGTACTTCCACTTGATGGGTGCCGGATTCTCGTTGTGCTGACGGATATAGCGCATCAGCTTCCGGTCCAGGTCCTTCACGGAAGTAAAGATGCCGCGACTAATGACGTCACGCTGGATACGGGAGAACCAATTCTCCACCTGGTTCAGCTGTGAGGCCAGCCAAAGGGACGGATGGATGGTTTCGGGGGCGACTGTCAGCATATGGGTTCCTGCTGACAAGTAACTGTATATCCATACAGTATTGGAAAGTCCGAAAACCGGGTGCGGAAATAGCGGCAGGTATCTCCCAGCCAGCTCCTGAGCATCGCATGACGGACAAGGGGAAGATTCTCGACAAGATGCGGCGTGAGCCGCAAAACGTACGCTTCGCCGACCTCAAAAGTATGTGAAGCGTATTTCGGAGCACCCCGTCAGTCGGGTAGCAGCCATGCCGTCCTCAAGACCCCGTGGGCCGGGGATCCCCGGGTCAATATTCAGAACGACAAAGGCATGGCCAAGGCCTACCAGGTCCGTCAGATCTTAAAGGCCATCGAGAAGTTCGAACAGGAGCAGCATCGTGTTTGATCACTACACCTACCGAGTTACCTGGTCCGCCGAGGACGAGGAATTTGTGGGTCTGTGCGCAGAATTTCCGTCCCTTTCATGGCTCGCCGGCTCGCGCGACGAAGCCCTGGGGGGTATCCGGCAAGTGGTGACGGAGACCGTTGAAGATATGCGCGCAAACGGGGAAAAGATTCCCACTGCCTTGGCCGACCAGAACTTTAGCGGCAAATTCGTGGTCCGCATCCCGCCCGAGTTGCACCGGGCGTTGGCGACCGAAGCAGCCGAGCAAGGCGTCAGCCTGAACCGACTAGTCTCGGCGCGGTTGGTAGCCTGACCGAGCGCTTGCGCCGGTCACCCTTAGCCAAGAACGAGCGCAGGTGCCGCGCAGAGCCTGACAAATGGAAATTGCGCGGGCGGGGCGATCGGTAGGCGGGCCTGCATCGCATTTGTTATGTGTCATAACAATTTAACATAATGCAAATTATGCGAATAAAGTTTGTTAGGCCCAAATAGTAATGTCGTACTTGAGCCAAATAGAAATGTCGTACCCCCTTGCCAAGGCTGGCATGCTGG
>NZ_JBYSYC010000064.1:0-39931 GCF_058782875.1 Cupriavidus sp. FW305-F7
ATGTGGTTCGCTATTCCTTCATCGTAGTGGACTTTCACCACCTACTCCTTGCCGGTCTCCCGGCGCACTCAGAACTTATGCCGCACCCCCGCCATCACCCCGATGCGCGACGAATTGCCATAAGTATTCCCACTGTTAGCAAACGTCGGCGAGCTGTTCAACGCAATCCACTGCCCCTGCAGGTGGGTGTAGTCCACCTCCACATACACATCGGTGCGCTTACTGAAGTTGTAGTCCAGCATGCCCGCCGTGGTCAGCCGCTTGCCCCCCTGCCCCGCATGGCGCAGCCAGTCGTACTGCAGCGTGCCGATGAACGCGAGCGCGTCGGTGATATTGAACCGCGTCCCGACATACCCAACATTGTTGCGATAGTCGGCCACATCGAGCCGGTTATTGGTGTAGCCGAGGTAATACTGCGCCCGCGCCGCTTTCCACGTACCGCCCAGACCCCACACCGTCTGCTTGCTGGCCAGCGCCGCCGGCACCGCGCCAAAGAAGGCCGAGGTCACGTTCTGCGTCTGCTGGTAGACCGCGCCGATCTCCAGCGGCCCTGAGCTGTAGACCAGCGACCCGGCCGCAGCCGAGCCGCTCTTGATGCTGCCCGGCACCTCGCCGAAGGTGTAGGCCGCCGCCACCTGCAGGCCGTTGAAGCTCTTGATGTACTTGACGGTGTTGTCATAGCGCAGCCCGGTGTAGTTGCCGCCCTGATACCCGACGATGGAGTTGTTGGCGAAGGCCATGGCCTCGTAGGACGACAGCACCTCATGGGCCAGCGTGTACTGCCGGCCGATCGCCAGCTTGCCGTAGCCACCGTCGAGCCCGATCACCGCGGTGCGCCCGAACAGCCGCCCGCCCTGCTGGCTGGTGCCGGTGTCGGGCGCGAAGCCCGACTCCAGGATGAACCAGGCCTTGTTGCCGCCGCCGATATCCTCGGTGCCTCGCAGACCCCAGCGGCTGCCGGTGAGCACGCCATCGGTCATCTGCGTGCGGCCGTGGCCGGCCGCGTCTTCATGGGTGCTGTAGCGGATAGTCGTATCCAGCAGCCCATAGAGCGTGACGCCACCGGAAGTCTGGGCGAGCGCTGGCAGGCTGCCCGCGCCCAACGCGAGCAGCGCAATCATTCGTTTTTGCATTGGAGCTTTGTCTCTGTGTTTTATTGGCGGCGGGGCGAACGCCCCGCCGGGTCAGGCAACATCGAAAGGCGTCAGGCAACTTCCGGCACCTTGCGCGGGGCGAGGAAGAACAGCCAGGTAAGCGCGATGAAGTAGGCGCAGGGGATCATCGTGAACAGCACCGCATAGTTGTTGTGCGTCGATGTCAGTACGTAGCCGACCAGCTGCGTCATGAACATGCCGCCGATGGCGCCGATCATCCCGCCGAAGCCGAACACCGAGCTCACCACATGCTTGGGCGTGTAGTCCATCACCATGCTCCAGATGTTCGCCGTCCACGCCTGGTGCGCGCCGATCGCGACCGAGATCGCGGCCACGGCCATCCACAGGCTGCTGGCGCCGGCGGCCATCACCACCGAGGTGATGCATGCGGCGAAGATCAGCATCGACAGCAGGCGCGCACGCACTGCCGGCATGCCGCGGCTGATCAGCCACGACGACAGCGCACCGCCGCCCACGCTGCCCACGTCGGCCGCCAGGTAGATCACAATCAGCGGCAGGCCCATCTGCGTGACGCTGATGCCGAGCTGGTACTGCTGGTTCAGGAACGGCGGCAGCCAGTACAGGTAGAACCAGAACACCGGCGCGGTGATGGCGTAGGCCAGGGCAAAGGCCCAGGTGCCGCGCATGCGCAGGATTTGCGAATAGCGGATGCGGTGCGGAGGCGGTTCGACGTCTTGCGTGATGTGGGCCAGTTCGGTGGCGCTGACGGTCGGGTGCTGTTCCGGGTTGTGGTAGCGGGCATACCAGAACGCCAGCCAGATCGCACCCAGCGAGGCGATGACGATAAAGGCCGCCTGCCAGCCCCAGGCCTGCAGGATCAGCGGCAGCATGATCGGCGTAAGCATGGCGCCGACATTGGTGCCGGCATTGAAGATGCCGGTGGCAATGGCGCGCTCGCTCGCCGGGAACCAGATACGCGTGGTCTTGACGCAGGCGGGATAGTTGGCCGCCTCCGACAAGCCAAGGAAGAAGCGGCAGATCATGAAGCCGACCGCGGACGCCGCAAAGGCATGGGCACCACACGCGATGCTCCACAACAGCACCGCCAGCGCAAACGCGCGCTTGACACCGACCATGTCGATGAACCGCCCCTGCAGCGCAAAGCCGATGGCGTAGCCCACCTGGAACCAGAAGTTGATATTGGCGTAGTCCTGCGCGGTCCAGGACATGGCCTTGGCCAGCACCGGCTGCAGCACGCCAAGGGCAGCGCGGTCGATGTAGTTCAGCGTGGTTGCAAAGAACACCAGCGCCAGCATGCCCCAGCGCACCTTGCCGAAGGCAAAGGCGGCGCGGATCTTGTCGCCGAGCGAGTTGCCGGGTGCCGCAGCAGCCGGCAGCTCCTTGTGAGTCGTGGTCATCTTGTCTGTCTCCACCGTTAGATTGGAAATGCTTGCCGGCGTGCCTTTATGGGATGGCATCCGCTCGGCTGTCGGCCAGGGCACGCGCCCTGCCCTCAATACCGGATCTGCGCAACCGCGCGCAGCGCTTCAGGTGTGGCTGTGCCGTAACCAAAGAACTCCAGGTAGGCCGGAATCATCTCGAACAGCATGTCGGTGCCCACCTGGACCTTGCAGCCGCGGGCCAGTGCGGCTTCGAGGAAGGGGGTGTATTCGTGCTTCATCACCACCTCGCCGACCATCGCGCCGGGGGCGATGCGCGCGACGTCGAACGGCAGCGGGTCGCCTGCGTGCATGCCGAGCGGGGTCGCGTTGACCACCACGTCGAAGCCTTGCGGATCGTCCGATCCGGTGCTCACGCGCAACGCCGGGTAATGCTCGGCCAGGCGGCGGGCCAGCGCACGCGCGGCGCCTTCGCGGGCATCGAACAGCGCCAGTTCCGCCACGCCGGCTTGCGCCAGCGAGGCGGCGATCGCGCTGCCCACGCCGCCGCTGCCGGAGACGATGGCGCGCGCGCCTTCCGGCCGGCAGCCCTTGCGCACGATGCCGCGCACAAAGCCGGCGCCATCGAACTGGTCGCCGACCAGCGTGCCGTCGTCGCGCCGCAGCACGGCGTTGCACGCACCGGCGATGCGGGCGGCCGGCGTGAGCTCGTCCACCAGTTCCAGCGTGGCGACCTTGTGCGGCATGGTCACGAGCGCGCCGCGGATATTGGTCAGCCGGAACAGGGAGCGGAACACTTCGGCATAGTTGTCGGGCTTGACGCCCATCGGCACCACCACCGCGTCGATGCCCTGCTGAGCGAACCAGGGGTTGTAGATCATCGGCGCCTTGAACGACTCCGTGGGATAGCCAAGGTGCGGGATGAGCGTGGTCTTGCCATTGATCATGGTGTTGGTGAGCCTGGCGGCCGGCCCGGGTGCGTTTCGATGACCGGAGATTAGTGGCCGGCTGCCCGCCAGCCAAGCGTCCTTTACGCCATATTGCGCGATCAGTGAACGCATATGCGCGATCAAGGCGCGCAGTTCGGGTTTCTACGAGGTGCTGCGATGCGCCGTCCAGGCGCGGCCCGGCGGGGGCGCGTTGCTATGATCCGATCGTCGCCGCAATGGCCCGGCACCGCCCCCCATCGCCACCCAACAGGAGCAACGACAATGAGCGCCGCAGACGTCTCTTCCCCGCGCGCCGACGATTTCCAGACGTGGGACAACCCGCTCGGGATCCAGGGCTACGAGTTCATCGAATTTGCCTCGCCCGACCCGGCCGCGCTGGGTCGCACCCTTGAACGTTTCGGCTTCGCCGCCATCGCCCGTCACCGCCACAAGGCCGTGAAGCTGTACCGGCAGGGCGAGATGAATTTCATCGTCGATGCCGAGCCGGATTCGTTCGCGACGCGCTATGCCAGCGAGTACGGCCTGTCGATCTGCGCCATCGGCATCCGCGTGAACGATGCCGCGGCCGCCTTTACCCGCGCGCTGGAAGCTGGCGCATGGCCCTTCGAGGGCGGCACCGTGGGGCCGATGGAGCTCAATATCCCCGCCATCCAGGGCATCGGCCAGTCGATCCTCTACTTCATCGACCGCTGGCGCGGCAAGGAAGGCCGGCCAGGTGACGTGGGCGATATCTCGATCTACGACGTCGATTTTCGCCCGTTGCCGCAGCCCGACAATGCGCCGGACGCGGGGCTGCTGCGCGTCGACCACCTGACCCAGGCCGTCGAGCAAGGCCATCTCGAGGAATGGCTGGACTTCTACCGCAAGGTGCTGGGCTTCCGCGAGCTCCAGCCAGCCAGCGCGGCGCATGCGCTGGTGTCGCCGTGCGGGCGCATTCGCATTCCGCTGTACGAGAAGGGAACGACGCGCCATGACCAGATGCGCCACTACCTGTCGGACCAGCACGGCGAGGGCATCCAGCATATTGCGCTGGCCAGCGCCGACATACTCGCCAGCACTGCTGCGCTGGCCGGCAACGGCGTGCAGTTTGTGCAGCCGCCGGCGGCCTACTACGATTCCGTCGACACGCGCCTGCCCGGCCATGGCCTGGACCTGGCCGCGCTGCAGCGCTACGGCATCCTGGCCGACGGCGCCATGCGTGCCGATCGCACGCAGGAGCGCTTCCTGCAGGCGTTCGTGAGGCGCGAGGCGGGCGAGTTCTTCTTCGAGATCGTCCAGCGCGACGGACATCAGGGCTTCGGCGAGGGCAACCTGCCAGTGCTGGAAGCGCTGTCGGTACGCTGACACGGCCCCCTTCACCAGCATGCAGCCCAGTCAGACCGCGCCCTGCTAAGCGCGCCAGCTCGCACTTCCTCGCCGCGTCCCTGAGGCGGCGGGCTCGTCACACTTCCCGCCTTATTCGCCAGCGCCGGTGATCTCTCACCGGCGTCCTGCTTGCCTGCCCGGCCCGGGCGCATCCCGATTTCCCCGTCCTCGCAGCGCGTATCAACGCCCGATAAATGGCGCTTACGATACTTCAATCGCATTCTTGTCTCATTTTTTCATTCGTTTCATTCCATAAATCAAAACTTCCTATTGACCAATCGGAGTCTTCCGCCTACATTTCCCCCAACAAGCAATTTTCCGGAACGTCCTGTTCCACTTTATAAGACCCTCATCAGGAGACAACGCCATGCGCGACCTCGATACCACCTCGAATCCCGCCGTTTCCGGTGGCTCGGCCGCCGCGAAGGAGAGCCAGGTCCCGGCCGGCCCGCAGACCATGACCCCGTCGGAAGCCTTCGTTGAAACGCTGGCCGCCAATGGCGTGACCGACATGTTCGGCATCATGGGCTCGGCCTTCATGGATGCGATGGACATCTTCGCGCCGGCGGGCATCCGCCTGATCCCGGTGGTGCACGAACAAGGCGCCGGCCACATGGCCGACGGCTACGCCCGCGTGTCGGGCCGCCACGGAGTGGTGATCGGCCAGAACGGCCCCGGCATCTCCAACTGCGTGACCTCGATCGCCGCTGCCTACTGGGCCCACAGCCCGGTGGTGATCGTCACGCCCGAGGCCGGCACCATGGGCATCGGCCTGGGCGGCTTCCAGGAAGCCAACCAGCTGCCGATGTTCCAGGAGTTCACCAAGTACCAGGGTCATGTCACCAACCCGGCACGCATGGCCGAGTTCACCGCCCGCTGCTTCGACCGCGCCACCGCGGAAATGGGCCCGACCCAGCTGAACATCCCGCGTGACCACTTCTACGGCAAGGTCAACGTCGAGATCCCGCAGCCGCGCCGCCTCGACCGCGGCCCCGGCGGCGAGCAGAGCCTGAACGAAGCGGCCGAGTTGCTGGCCAACGCCAAGTTCCCGGTGATCATCTCGGGCGGCGGCGTGGTGATGGCCGATGCGATCGAAGAGTGCAAGGCCCTGGCCGAGCGCCTGGGCGCGCCGGTGGTCAACAGCTACCTGCACAACGACTCGTTCCCCGCCAGCCATCCGCTGTGGTGCGGCCCGCTGGGCTACCAGGGCTCGAAGGCTGCCATGAAGCTGATCTCGCGCGCCGACGTGGTGATCGCGCTGGGCTCGCGCCTGGGACCGTTCGGCACGCTGCCGCAGCACGGCATGGACTACTGGCCCAAGAACGCCAAGATCATCCAGATCGACGCCGACCACAAGATGCTGGGCCTGGTGAAGAAGATCTCGGTGGGCATCTGCGGCGATGCCAAGGCTGCCGCGGTCGCGCTGAGCCAGCGCCTGGCCGGCCGCACGCTGGCCTGCGACGCGACCCGCGACGCCCGCGCCACCGACATCGCCAGCGAGAAAGCCGCGTGGGAGCAGGAGCTGGACAACTGGACCCATGAGCGCGACCCGTATAGCCTGGACATGATCGAAGAGCAGAAGCAGGAGCGCACGCCCGGCGGCGGCCAGTACCTGCATCCGCGGCAGGTGCTGCGCGAGCTGGAAAAGGCCATGCCGGAAGACGTGATGGTGTCCACCGACATCGGCAACATCAACTCGGTGGCCAACAGCTACCTGCGCTTCGAGAAGCCGCGCAGCTTCTTCGCGGCGATGAGCTGGGGCAACTGCGGCTATGCCTTCCCGACCATCATCGGCGCCAAGGTCGCGGCACCGCACCGCCCGGCCGTGTCGTACGCCGGTGACGGCGCCTGGGGCATGAGCCTGATGGAAACCATGACCTGCGTGCGCCACAATATCCCGGTGACCGCGGTGGTGTTCCACAACCGCCAGTGGGGCGCGGAGAAGAAGAACCAGGTGGACTTCTACAACCGCCGCTTCGTCGCGGGCGAGCTGGACAACCAGAGCTTTGCCGAAATCGCCAAGGCGATGGGTGCCGAAGGCATCGTGGTGGATCGGCTGGAAGATGTCGGCCCGGCACTCAAGCGTGCCATCGACCTGCAGATGAATCATGGCAAGACCACGATCATCGAGATCATGTGCACGCGTGAGCTGGGCGACCCGTTCCGCCGCGATGCGCTGGCCAAGCCGGTGCGTTACCTGGACAAGTACAAGGACTACGTCTGAGTCTGAGCCTGAGCCTGTACAGGCGCCCCGCTTGCGATCGGTTTGCTCCCTCTCCCGCTTGCGGGAGAGGGTTGGGGTGAGGGCGGGGATCTCCACGAAGTTCCGCCTGGTGGCATGCCACCGCCCCCCCTGCCCCTCTCCCGCACGCGGGAGAGGGGAGCACACCGCAAGCATGACAAGGGCTCCGGCCCTTTTTTCCGTTTCTGAAGCCAACCATCATGAAAGCCATCCTCCGCATCATCGACCGCGCCCGCGCCGCGCCTCGCCGCATCGTGCTGTGCGAGGCCGAAGACCCGCGCATCCTGCAGGCCGCGCAGCGCGCCACGCAGGAAGGCATCGCGCGCATCGTGCTGGTCGGCAACACGCGCCAGATCAACGCCGCCGCGGCCATCCACGGCATCGGGCTGGACGGCATGACGCTGGTCGACCCGGCCACCTCGGCGCTCGCGCCCTCGTTCGCGCAGCAGCTCTTTGCGCTGCGCCAGAAGAAAGGCATGACGCTCGATGAAGCCAAGCGCGCCGTGCTCGATCCGCTGTGCTTCGCCAACCTGATGGTGCGCCTCGGCCACGCCGACGGCTCGGTGGCGGGCGCCGACCACACCACCGCCGACGTAGTGCGCAACGCGATCCAGCTGATCGGGCTCGCACCCGGCTTCCGGCTGGTGTCGAGCTTCTTCCTGATGATGCTGTGCGAGCCTTTCCACACGCTCAAGGGCGGGCTGATCTTCTCCGACTGCGGGCTGGTGGTGGATCCGGATGCCGATGCGCTTGCCGATATCGCCATGGCTGCGGCCGACAGCGCACGCACGTTGCTGATGGAAGAGCCACGCGTGGCCATGCTGTCGTTCTCGACCAGCGGCAGCGCCAGCCATGCGGCGGTGGACAAGGTGGTGTCCGCCACCGAGCGCGTGCGCGCGCAACGCCCGGGCCTGGCCATCGATGGCGACGTGCAGCTCGATGCCGCCATCGTCGCCGAGATCGCCGCGCGCAAGGTCGCGCATTCGCAGGTGAACGGCCACGCCAACGTGCTGGTGTTCCCCAGCCTGGAAGCCGGCAATATCGGCTACAAGCTGGCCGAGCGGGTCGGTGGCGCCAAGGCCATCGGGCCGATGCTGCAGGGGCTGAACAAGCCCGCCAACGACCTCTCGCGCGGCTGCAGCGCGGACGATGTGTTCCATGTCATCGCCGTCACCGTGGTCCAGGCGCAAGCCACCGCGGAACAGGCCGGCAAGGGCGAGCAGGCGGCGGCATGAAGGCAGAACTGTTGTTGCCGCTGCTGGGCCTGCAGGCCCTGCTCGGCGCAGGCACCTATTTCCAGACGGTGACCGGCTTTGGCCTTGGCATGATCGTGATGGGCGTCACCAGCGGACTTGGGCTGGCGCCCGTGGCCACCGTGGCCGCGGTGGTGAGCCTGGTCACGCTGGCCAACAGCGCCTGCGCGCTGCCAGGCAAGCTGCAGCATATCGACTGGCGCGCCGTCGCCGCGGCGGCCATCGGCATCCTGCCGTCGGTAGTGGTCGGCGTGCTGGTGCTGGAGTACCTGAGTTCCAGCGCAGCCACCCTGCTGCAGCTGCTGCTGGGCGCCGTGATCCTGTATGGCGGCCTCAGCGCCGCGCTCAAGCCCGCGCCGCTGGCGCAACGCTCCGGCGACGGCACCTTCTTTGTCAGCGGGGTATTCGGCGGACTGCTGAGCGGCATGTTCGGCGTCTCCGGCCCGCCGCTGATTTTCCAGTTCTACCGGCAGCCGATGAAGCCGGTTGAAATCCGTTGTGCGCTGATTCTGGTCTTTACCGTGACCTCCACCGTGCGCACGCTGTTCTCGGCCTGGCAGGGGCAGCTCGATGCCGCCGTGTGCGTGCAGGCCGCCATTGCCGTGCCGGTGGTGGTGATCGCCACGTTGCTGGGGCGGCGTTTTCCGCCGCCGTTCTCGCCGGCCACGACGCGCAGGGTGGCGTTCGGGGTGTTGATCGGGATCGGGGCCAGCCTGATGCTGCCGGCGATTTCGGTGTGGGTGCTCTAAGGGCGCGCGCGCCCTTAGAGCCGGGACCGGCCTCAGGCGATTGAGCCTGCGGGCTGCGCCAGCGGCGCGGTCTCTTCCTTCTCCCCGCCGCCGCCCGCCTGCCCCAGGTCCATACCGGTAGTCTCGGGCAGCAGCACCGCGGCGACCACTACCATCGCGTAGCCGACTCCCGCCACGATGGCGATCGCGCTCGGCAGCGAGGTGTGCCCCGTACTCAGCCACCCCACCGACAGCGGGAACAGCGAGCCGATCACCCGGCCGGCGTTATACGAAACGCCATACCCCGTTGCCCGGATATCGTTGGGATAAGACTCGGAGATGGTCGCGCCGATGCCCGCGAACACGCCCTGCATTAGTATGCCGAGCGGGAAGCCAAGGAACAGCATCGACGTATTCGACACCGGGATCACCATATAGACCAGCGCGGCCACGAACGCCCCGACCGCGAAGGCGATGTAGGTCAGCCGCCGGCCCCAGCGGTCGGTGGCGTAGGCGCCCGCCACGTAGCCGATCAGTGAGCCGATGATGGTGACCGCCAGGTAAGAACTGGTGCCGAACACCGACAGGCCGCGCTCGGTCTTGAGGAAGGTCGGCAACCACGTAGCGATGGCGTAGTACGCGCCCAGCATCCCGCCCGACAGCAGGCTGCACAGCAAGGTCTTGGACAGCAGGGGCCCACGGAACAGCCGGCCCAGGCCTGCCAGCGCCGCCCCCTGCCGGCCGGCCGCCCGGCTCTTCAGGAAGATTTCCGGCTCTTCCAGGTTGCGGCGCAGGTAGATCACCACCAGCGCCGGCAGGATGCCGAGGAAGAAGCAGACCCGCCACGCCGTCTCCGCCGGCAGCACGCTGAAGGCGATCGCGTACACGATGGCGGCCGCGCCCCAGCCGAAGGAATAGCTGCTGGCGGTAAAGCCCGAGTATTTGCCGCGATGGGCCGGGTTGCGGATCATCTCCGTCACCAGCACCATGCACAGCGACGACTCCCCGCCAAACCCCAGGCCCTGGATCATGCGGAACAGCATCAGCTGCTCCGGCGACTGCGCCAGCCCGCACAGGAAGCAGGCCCCCGCGAACACCACGATGGTCCAGCGCAGCACCCGCACGCGCCCGTAGCGGTCTGCCAGGATGCCGGCGCCGATCGCGCCCACCAGCGACGACACCAGCGTCCAGGTGACGATGGCGCCCGCTGTCGACTTGCTCATGCCCCATTGCCCGAGCAGCGTGGAGATAAGAAACGAATAGATCATGAAGTCGAAGACATCGACCGCATGCCCAAGGAACGCGCCATAGAAGCCCTTGCGCTCCATGCGCGACAAATCACGGAACCAGTCGAACATGATCCCTCCCTGTGGTGTGTGTAGTGTGTGTGGTGTTGTGGCTTAGTTGTTGTGGTCCGCCGGCAAGACAGACGGCCGCGGCGGCGGCCGGAACGCGTAGCCCGCGTCTTCCAGCAGGCTGGCAAAGCGCAGCGCGGTGAGATCCCGGTAGCGGCCGGCGACGATCTGCACGCCGACCGGCAGGCCACTGGTGCCCGGCCCGATCGGCGCCACCGCCGAAGGCAGCCCGCACAGCCCGGAATGGCCGGCCCAGAACAATTGCGTGGTCATCGGCTGCGCGCGGCCGTTGACGGTGAGGCTGCGCTGCCAGGGCTCGCCGGCCTCGTCCAGCGCGAAGGCCGTGGTGGCTGCGGCCGGGCACAGCAGCACGTCATAGGTAGAGAAGAACCGCTGCCACGCGGTGGCAAAGCGTTCGCGGGCCACCTGCAGGCGCAGCCAGTCGCGATGGCTCAGGGTCGCGCCGGTGTACTGGAGGGTGGCGTAGGAATGGTCGTCTGCGGCGGCTGTGGCGGTGCGGTTCAACGCATCGGTATAGGCCGCATCGTCCATGTGCACCGCGGTGGTCGCGCGCAGTAGCGTCACGTAGACGTGCCACAGTTCGGCCGCATCGAAATCCGGCCGCACATGCCAGTCCACGCGCGCGCCCTGCCCGGCCAGCCAGCAGCCCAGTTTTTCGATTCGCGCGGCGACCTCGCCGTCGGCTTCAGCCTGCGCATGGGTGGGCAACACCGCGACGCGGAAGTCGGCCAGCCGTCGGTGCGGACACTCTGGCAGATCAAGGCGGTAGGGCAGCGCCTCGTCGCCGTGCGGGCCGGCAATGGCGCGCAACACCGGTTCCAGGTCGCGCGCGCTGCGGGCCAAGGGGCCGGCGACATTGATGTCCTGTTCGCCGAAGCGCGCCGGCCCCACCCCGTGGCCTGCCAGCGGCACCAGGCCATGGCTGGGCTTGAGCGAGAAGATGCCGCAGTAGTGGGCCGGATTGCGCAGCGAGGAGCCGATATCGGAGCCCACATCGAAATATGACAGGCCGGCGCACACCGCCGCCGCGCTGCCGCCGGACGAGCCGCCCGGCGTGCGCGACGGATCGTGCGGATTGCGGGTGGTGCCGTAGATGGCGTTGTAGCTTTGCCAGTCACGCAGGCCGAGCGGAACGTTGGTCTTGCCGAGCAGGACGGCGCCGGCATTGCGCAGGCGCTGCACTACTGCGGCGTCGCGCTTGGCTGCATGGCCCTGCATGGCCGGATTGCCGCAAGTGGTCGGCCAGCCGGCGACGTCGAACGACTCCTTGACCGAGAACGGCACGCCATCGAGCACGCCGCGCGCTTGCCCTGCCCGGCGCCGCCGGTCGCTTTCCAGCGCGGCGGAGCGGGCGGCATCGAAATCTGACAGCACCAGCGCATTGATGATGCCGTGCCAGTCGTGCCACGCGGCTTCGCAGCCATCCACCAGTTCTACCGCGGAGACTTCGCCGGCGGCGAGCCGCTGTGCCACCTCCCACAACGGCGGAAAACGGCCGGGAGCCCGGTCGGACAGGTTCACATCGACTCCTTGTCATTATCCGAGCCGGCAGCGGCGCGGTGGGGGCGTATAGGACAGGCTTCGGGAAGTACTGCGAATGCGTTGGTATACTATATTCCGTATTGAACGGAGCGCAAGCGAAAGTGTCATGCGCGAGCGCGCTGAAGCACGCCAGCGGTTGAAAAGCGTAGAAGGGGAAGGGTCGGCAGGCAGAACGCCTGCTAGGAGGCAGCGGCGGCGTGCTGACGCCGCCGGGTCAGTCAGGCTGGATCAGCAGTGGCCACGGCGTGGGGCGCGGCCGCCCAGCGCCAGGAAGAAGCGGCCGATATCGCGCAGGCGCAGCGGCAGCAGCGGCGTGGCATGGCGGACGGCATTGCGCGCGGCAAAGTGGTGCAACAGTTGCTGGCCGACGGGTTGCGAAAGATAGCGTTGCTCAGGCGACTGCATGGTAAATCCCTATTGATCTGGAATGCCTACAGTATACCTAAATTGGTGCAATGCGCCATGGCGGCGCATGCAATGCCCAGTTGCCGGGCATGCAACGACATGCTGGAAACGGGAGAGGAAAAACCCGGGCCCGACGCCCTCAGGCCGCCTCTGCCCTGCCCTGCCCGTCCACCGGCAAGTCTGCCGCCTTGGCGGCACTGTAGACATGGCGCGCGGCCAGCAAGGCGGCAAGGTCGGCATCCCCGGCGATGACTGCCTGCAGGATCTGGGCGTGTTCATCCCAGTTCTGGCGGGCGCGAACCACGTTGGCCGGGCCGAACAGCACCGCGGTGCGCTCGCGCAGCGAACGCATCATTTCCTGCAGCACGCTGTTGGCGGCTATGGTGCCGAGCACCTCATGGAAGCGGGTATTGAGGGCGAGCAACTCATCCGCGCGGCCCTGCGCGGCGGCATCCATGCCCTGGCGCAGCACGGTCTCCAGCTCAGCGACCAGCGCCGGGTCGCGGCGCTGCGCGGCGAGCTTGGCGTTGAGCCCTTCCAGCGTCGCGCGCACCTCCACCATCTCGCGCGCGATCACTGGCGACAGGCTGGCCACGGTTGCGCCGCGGCGCGGCTCGATCACCACCAGGCCTTCGCTGGCCAGCGCGCGCAGCGCCTCGCGCACCGGGATGCGCGACACGCCCAGTTCGGCGGACAGCTTGTTTTCCACCAGCCGTTCGCCTGGCGCGTACTTCCCGTTCAGGATGCCTTCACGCAGCTTGTCGGTGACAAGGGCGAACAGCGGCGAGTGGCTGGCACCGAGGCTCAGCGGCTCGGCGGGCGCGGCAGGAGATGGAGTGAGAGACATGGGTCGGCAAAGGCGTAAGCGGAAAGGCTGGCGTCATTGTATACCAGCCGCTCCCTGTATACCGCCATGTCTTAACAATGCTGGAAGGTGAAGCTGTCCGCATAAATGTGGTCGGTGCTTGCGCCGCTCGCCAGGAAAGCGGCGCGCGCGTCTCGGATCATATTGGGAGAACCGCACAAATAGATGGCGTGCTCGCTCAGGTCACCCAGGTCAGCCAGCGCCGCATCGTGCACGTAACCGCGCCGGCCTTGCCATCCTGCGCCGGCACGGGACAGCACCGGTACGTACTGGAAGTCATACAGCCGTTCGCCCCAGGCGGGGATATCGGTGTGCAGGTACAGGTCTTCCGGCTTCCGCATGCCCCAGTAGAGCGACACCGGCGGGCAGTCGGGATCGTCCATCAGCGATTCGAGGATGGCCTTGATCGGCGCCAGCCCGGTGCCGGTGGCCACCATCAGCAGTGGCCGGTAATCCCTGGCGCGGTAGAAGAAGCTGCCGAGCGGCAGTTCGACGTCAACGGCGTCGCCCGCTTTCATTTGCGGCAGGATGCCGTCGGTGAAGGCGCCGCCCGGGATGCGCCGCACATGCAGGTCGACGTGTCCGTCGCGCGGCACCGAGGCCATCGAGAAGCTGCGCGCGCGCCCGTCCTCGCTCAGCAGCTTCAGGTACTGGCCTGGGCGGTAGTCGAGCGCGCCCGTGTCCGGCACTTCCAGTTCGATATGCAATACGTCAGCCGACAACGGCCGCACCGCCTGCACTAGCGCCCGATAACGCGCCGGCTCGGCGCACGCCTCATCCTCGCGCGCCGTGCTGATGACCAGGTCGCCCAGCGGCTGCGCCTGGCAGGCCAGCGCAAAGCCGGCGGCGGCCTCGTCCGGTGCGAGCCCGAACGGCTCCTCGTCATACCGCACCTGCCCGTCAAGCAGCCGGATGCGGCAGGTGCCGCAGCCACCCAGCTGGCAGTCGTGGGGCAAGGCGATACTGGCGCGCCCGGCGGCCTGCAGCAGGGTCTCGCCGCGTTCGACAAAAAAGACCTGCTGCGTTTCGGCGATCTGGATGCGGTACGACATGGAACCTCCTACTTCTTGATATCGGCCTGCACCAGCACCTTGAGGTCCTGCGGCGCCAGCAGCTCGGCCAGCGCCTGCAGCGCGGCCAGCCCGGCCTGCGTGTCCTGCTCGCCGTTGCCGCCGGACAGGCCGATGCCGCCGATCACCTCGTCGTTGACCACGATCGGGAAGCCGCCCACGAACGCGGCGAACTTGCCCTCGAAGCTCCACTGGATGCCGAAGGCCTCGTTGCCCGGCAGCGCCGGCCCGTTGGGCGGCGTGGTGAACAGGTGCGTGGAGCGCTTGTGGCCCGCGGCCGTGAACGCCTTGTTCCATGCGATCTGCGGCCCGGTGATGCGGGCGCCGTCCATGCGCTCGAGCGCGAGCGGGTAGCCGCCCTCGTCGACCACGCAGATCGACTCCAGCACGCCGATTTCCTCCGAGCGCCGGATCGCGGCGGCAACCATATGGCGCGCTTCGCGCAGTTCCAGCTTGATGGCTTTCTTCATGTCTCTATGACTCCTTGTGACGGCGGGCTCAGGCGCCGCGGTAGACCGTCTTGACCTGCGTATAGAACTCCAGCCCGGTGCGCCCCGACTCGCGGAAGGTCGAGGTGCTCGAGCGCTTCACCCCGCCGAACGGCGCGTTGACCAGGTTGCCGGTGGTGGTGCGGTTGACCTTGACCGTGCCCGCCTCGATGTCCGTGGCGAAGTGGTGGATGTAGCGCGGGTTGCTGGTGACGATCGCAGCCGCCAGCCCGTACTCGGTGTCGTTGGCTTTGGCGATAGCGTCGGCGTAGTCCGTGAAGCCCAGGATGGCGATCACCGGCCCGAAGATCTCCTCGCGCGCGATCCGCATCTGCTGCGTCACGTCGGTGAACACCGTCGGCGCCACGTAGTAGCCCTTGTCGAAGTCGCCGCCGGTCAGGCGCGCGCCGCCACACAGCAGCGTTGCCTCGGACTTGCCGATATCGATATAGCGCAGCACCGTTTCCAGCTGCTTGTGCGAAGCCAGCGGCCCCAGGTCCATCCCGGCTGTCATGCCGCTACCGACCTTGAGCGTGGCGACCTTTGCCAGCAGGCGTTCGGTGTACGCCGCCTTGACCGACTCGGCCACCAGCACGCGGCTGGTCCCGGTGCACGCCTGGCCCGACAGCGAGAAGCCGCCCTTGATGGTCAGGTCGACGGCGCGATCGAGGTCGGCGTCTTCCATCACGATCAGCGGATTCTTGCCGCCCAGCTCCATCTGCGTGCGCGTGGTCAGCGGCACGGCGCGGTGGATCTGCTCGCCGGCACGCGACGAGCCGGTGAACGAGATGGCACGCACGGCCGGCGCCTCGGTGATGGCCGCGCCGATTTCCGCCGCGCTGCCGGTGATGAAATTCAGCACGCCCTTGGGCAGGCCGGCCTTGACCAGCGCCTCGGCCAGCCGATAGCCCGACAGCGGTGCCTCGGACGACGGCTTGAACACCACCGTGTTGCCGGTCACCAGCGCGGGGGCGATCTTGCGGGCCGGGATCGATACCGGGAAATTCCACGGCGCGATCACCGTCACCACGCCCAGCGGCTCACGCTGGCTGTAGACGAGCTGGTCGGGGTCGTCGTTCGGGTACACCTCGCCGGTGAAGGTCTGCCCTTCCACTGCATAGAAGCGCAGCGTCTGGGCCGAGCGCAGCACCTCGTCGCGGGCCAGCGTCAGCGCCTTGCCTTCCTCGCGGGTCAGCTCGGCGGCGATGCTGTCGGCGTTGGCCTCGAGATGGTCGGCGGCACGGTTGAGAATGGCGGCGCGCTTGCCGACCGGGGTCTTTTTCCAGCCGGCGAACGCAGCCGCCGCGGCGGCGACGGCCGCCTGCGCGTCCACCGCGGAAGACGCCTGGAAGCGCCCCACGATGTCGGCGGTGTCGGCCGGGTTGACGTTGTCGAAGGTGCGGCCCGACTGGCAGGCCGCCCATTCGCCGTCGATATGGTTGAGGAATACGGTCATCGTCGATCCGGTTGCGCTGCGGCGCTCAGGCGGCCATGTCGAGTTCGGGCAGCGGCAGCTCTTTCTCGACGTAGTCGTGATAGAGCGCCGTCGTGTACAGCAGCCGCATCTGCGCGCCGATCTCGCAGATCTTCAGGCAGCGCTGCTGCAGTTCCGGCGTGTTGGCGTGCTCCAGCACGATCTGGTAGCCGCGCTCGCCGTGGATCTCGTCCGAGACGATATGCAGGTCGAAGAATTCGACTTCCTCGTCGGTGAACTGGTACTTGTCGCGCAGCGTGGGGGTCTGCTTGCGGTAGATCGAAGGCACCTGCGACTCCAGCCCGACCACCAGGCCGGCTACCGCGACGATGGGGTCTTCACGCATGGCCACCGCATAGCACCAGCTCTGCAGGCCACGGGTGGTGGGCGACATGTTGTCCGGGTCGATCACGCGCTCGCGGGTGGTGCCGCAGGCTTCAGCGAAGCGGATCAGCAGGTCGGTATGGCGGTCGCCGCCGATCTCTTCCTCATACATATTGGCGAGCAGGAAATCCTTGGCTTCGGTATAGCGGTCCGGGGTGCGAGCGTAGATGTAGCCCAAGTAATCCGCGAACGGGCCGACGTAGTGATAGTGGTTCTCGGCCCAGCGTGCGAGATGGGCGCGGGTCAGCTTGCCGCTGGCCCAGGCCACGCTGAACGGCGCCTTGTTGGCGCTCTTGCCTTTGATGGCTTCTTCGAGGGCGGCACGGAATTCTTCGCGGTTCATCAGTTCGGCCATGGCGGAGGCTCCTGGTTGGCGATGTGGGGCGATTGAGTGGGTTGGATGCCGGGGTCGCTTCGTAAATCGATCAGCCCTTGCATGGTTGTATACTATATACAGTGAGGCAGCGACGACAAGGGCTTCGTTGACTAATCACGTAAGTGTTTACCCGTCGGTGGCGCGTGCGATGGCGCTCAGGCGACGCGACGCTCCGCCGCGCCGGCGATGCGGGACCAGGCGAAGCCCGCCAGCGCCACGTCCTCCAGCCCCACGCCGACTGACTTGTAGATCACGATGTCGTCGTCTCGCTGGCGCGGCGACACCTTGCCCAGGACCACGTCGCCCAGTTCGACGATCTTCTCGCGCGGAAGGGCCTGCGGATCGGCCAGCACGATGTCGCCCGCCTCGCGCACGGACTGCGGGCGCCACTCGACCACAATGGCAGCGGCGCGGCGCAGCGCGCTGTCGTCCAGTTCACGCGTATGCGGCAGGCTGGAACCAATGGCGGCGACAAAGGCGCCAGGTCGGAGCGACGCGCCCGCGAACAGCGGCGTGGTCGCGCGCGAGGCGGTGACGACGATATCGGCCTCCGCCACGGCAGCATCGGGCTCCGCCAGTGTGACCGGGATGCCGCACAGCGCCGACAGCCGCGCCGGCATGCCTTCATCGGCGTGCGGATCGGACACCAGGATGCGCGCCAGCCCGAGCGTCTCGCTGAGCTGGCGCGCGTGCTGCACACCCTGCATGCCGGCGCCGAACAGCGCCAGCGTGCGCGCGCCGGGCCGGGCCAGCCGCTGCGCCGCCAGCGTGGTACAGGCGGCCGTGCGCAGGCGCGTGATGGCGCCGGCGTCGAACGACGCGAGCGGCCGGCCGTCGTCGGTCGAGAAGATCAGGATGACAAAGGAGAACTGGCCGTTGATGGTGGTGTAGACCTTGGCGCCCGCCACACCCTGCTGCGGGATCACCGCGCCCAGCGTGGACAGCTTGACGCCTCCCGCCTCGGTGCGAATGCGCTCCTGCATCGCGGCGTCGCCGCGCCCGAAGCTGGAAAACGCTGCTTCCATGACTTGCCGGGCATCCTCCGGACTGACGTGGGCATCGACCATCTCATCTGTGATGTGCTGCATGGGAACTCCGCTGATTGGATTGGCAGGGAAAGACAGGAAAACGCGCGGGCAACCGCGCGCAGAAATCGTCAGGCAAACGCCGTGCGTCCGAGCACGCCAAGCGCCCCGGCTGCGCACAGTCCCAGCAACAGGCGGCGCACGACGCCGGGCGAGACGTGCCCACGCAGGCGGTTCGAGAGCGCGAAGCCGGCCAGCAGGAACGGCGCAAGCGCCGCTGCCAGCATCAGCTGCGGCAGGCCGAAGCGCCCCGCCAGCGCGAGCATGGCCAGCGACAGCACTGCGCCGCCGGACAGGATGGTGCCCATGGTCGCGCGCATCGGCGCCGGCGCCATGTGCTGCATGACCAGCGCGAACGGCGGCGCGCCGGCCGAGGTGATGGTGCCCATGAAGCCCGACAGGGTGCCGGCAATGGCCACGTTGCGCGAACTCGGCAGCAGGCGCCAGCCCAGCAGGCTCAGCGCCACGGCGGCGAGTATCGACACCGAGAACAGCACCCCCAGCGGGCCCGGCGCCAGCCACGCCAGGGTCAGCACCGCCGCCGCCCCGCCGAGCGCGCGCCCGATCAGGGCGAAGCCTGCGATGCGCCACGCGATCGCCTCCCGCTCGCGCAGCGCGCCCATTAAAGAGAGACAGCAGCCCATCGCCAGCAGCGGTCCCGGCACGAGGTCGGGAAAGAAGATTGCGCCCAGCGGCGCCGACAGCATCGCGAAGCCGATCCCGCCCACGCCTTGCAGGCAGGCGCCCACGAGAATGAGTGCCCCCATCCATAGATATGTGGGGACGGAGAGTCCGGCTGGAAGCAGGGAGAGCAAGGTGGCGGGCAAGGCAGAGGCCATGGCGGCAGGTCGTAAAAGCGGCTTGGAAGGCGCGAAGGAAGCGCGTCGGACGGACGGCCTCTTGGGGGCATGCCTCCTGCAAGTCGCCGCACACGGTATACAGTCTACATGTCGCAGCGCAGTCGGGCAAACTTGCCGATCCGCCTGTGCACCACTTAAAGGACGCTTCGCATCGCCGCAAGCCCAATAAATGTGCGGCGTTCGGGCAACTTGCACCACTCTGGTATAGGCGTAAGTCCGGATGAAAAACCTGTTGTCACGAGATGGCACTGGAATATAGTATACCGACACTGGGTTCCAGAACTGGTACGGAACCCGGGGCCCCACAACCCCTCCGCCCCCAGGGAGTCTTCATGTCACAACAAGTCGTGATCGGTGCCGCGCACTGGATCTATCTGTCAGGGGTAGCAGTCATCGTGCTGACGATGATCCTGCGCGCCAATGTTGTCGTCCCTTCCATCATCGGCACCGCCCTGGTCGTCTTTGCCCTCACCGGCAGTCCGGTCTCCGCACTGGGCGGGGTGTTCTCCGCGAGCCTGGTTGCCGCCAAGGAACTGTTCAATATCTTCCTGGTGATCGCGTTCATGACGGCGCTGCTCAATGCGCTCAAGACGCTGCGCTCCGACATCCGCATGGTCGAGCCCTTCCGCGTAGTGATGAAGAACGGGCATTCGGCGTTCTTTATCCTGGCGGGCATCACTTACGTCATCTCGCTGTTCTTCTGGCCCACGCCCGCGGTGCCGCTGGTCTCGGCAATCCTGCTGCCGGCCGCCATCGCTGCGGGGCTGCCGCCGCTGGCAGGCGCGATGGCCATCGCCATCGCCGGCCAGGGCATGGCGCTGTCATCGGACTACGTGATCGGCGTCGCGCCCGGCATCAGCGCCAAGGCGGCCGGCGCGGCGGTGAGCGCCGCGGTGGTGGCCGATCGCGCGCTGGCGCTGTCGATCATCACCGGCACGATTGCGCTGTGCCTGGCCTATCTGTCGATGCGCAAGCATATCGTCCCCGCCTGCGGCACCCTGCTCGACCGCTGGCAGGCGCGCGCCGGCGGCAGCGCCGAGGCGCTGGAAGGCGGCGGCACCTTCGACAAGGCCGAGATCGCCAGGGGCACCGCCCACGCCGAGCCGCTGGCCAGCGACAGCAATATCGAGGCAAGCCTGGCGATGGTGGCCCGGCGCCGGGTGAAGTGGTCGAAATGCTTCGCGATCGTCACGCCCATCGCCTTCCTCGCCGTGGTCGCCGTCATGGTGCTGCCCAAGCTCGGCGCTGGCGTGCAGGACCTCAAGGGCGGCGATGCGGCCGCGTTGGTCGGCGGCGTCGCTGCGGTGCTGATGATGCTGGCGACGCTGGCCGCGGAAGGCCCGCGCCGCATGCTCGACGTATGCCCGGAGCACATCACCGACGGCTTTGTCTTCGCCTTCAAGGCGATGGGCTCGGTGCTGCCGATCGCGGGCTTTTTCTTCATCGGCGCCGGCGAAACCGCCGCGCAGATCCTGGGCCTGCCGCCGGGCAAGGCGCCGAGCCTGCTGTTCGAACTGATCCAGGCCTACCAGCACATGATCCCGGACAACCACGTGCTGGTCGCCTTCGGGGTGCTGCTGGTCGGCATGATCACCGGCATCGACGGCTCCGGTTTCGCAGGCCTGCCGCTGACCGGCACGCTGGCCGGCGCGCTCGGCCCGGTGGTCGGCTTCGACCCTGCCACGCTGGCCGCGGTGGGCCAGATGGGCGCGGTCTGGACCGGCGGCGGCACGCTGGTGGCGTGGTCGTCGCTGATCGCGGTGGCCGGCTTCGCCCGCGTGCCGGTGCTGGACGCGGTGCGCGCGCTGCTGATCCCGGTGCTGATCGGGCTGGCCTGCTCCACCGTGGCCGCGATGGTGTTGTGGTCGTAGGCGGCCGCAAACAACAGCCAGGTCCCACCGATTTCTTCGACTATTCATGATGCCGGGCGGCCAGCCCGGCAGGAACCGCGCCATGCCGACAGTCACTTTCCACAAGCAGGGCCAGACCTTCGTCGACGAGGTCAAGTCCCAGACCAACCTGGTCGTCCGCGCCGGGATCCGCCAGTTCCCCTACCCCAACCTGCGCTATGAGTGCGGCATGGGCAAGTGCTCCAAATGCGCCTGCCGCGTGATCGCCGGCGCCGAACACCTGCCGCCGCCCAACTGGAAAGAGAAGAAGCAACTCGGCGAGCGGCTCGAACAGGGCTACCGGCTGGCCTGCCAGCTCTGGATCGAGCATGACATCGAACTGGCCCAGGACGACCTGCCCGCCCAGGCACCTGCCATCGTGGCCACGGCCGGCGCGGATGCCTGACATGTTCGTCCTTCTCACCAGCCGCCCCGGCCAGTTCCGCACCGAGCCCACTGCGGGCATGACCGCGGTCGAGGCATACGACTACGTCTTCTATGGCAAGCGCACCGCGCGCTTTGTCATCGCGGAACTGGCCGCCGATACCAAGGTGCGGGTCCTGGAAGAAACGCCGCCCGGCATCGTCAACCTGGTGTCGACCAAGTTCCTCGACAAGTACGCCACGCTTGAGGCCGCCCGCGTCGCGCTGCGCGAGCTGGCCAGCTTCGGCAGCATGGACATCGCCCTGGTGCCCGCCCCGGTCGCCATCGCAGGCGCTCCTGGCTACTAACGCCTGACCTTCAGTCAATCTTCGCCATGATCCAGATCACCTTCCTCACCAACCACGGCAAGACGGTCAGCGCACCGGTCAACAGCAATCTGCTGCGCGTGTCGCTGCGCGAGCAGGGCGGCATCCCTTTCAAGTGCGGCGGCGGCCTGTGCGGCACCTGCAAATGCCGCATCGAAAAGGGCCACGAGCATACGGACGCGGTCAAGCCGAAGGAAAAGAAACTGCTGACCGAAGAGGAGCTGGCGACGGGGTTCCGGCTGGCCTGCCAGACTTTTATCGATGGGAATATCGCGGTGTCATGGCAGCCCAGGGAGACGGTGCGCGGGTGAGCGGGCGCTGAGGAGAGTGCGCCTTCGGCTGGTATGACTTCCTGGCCGTGTCCGCGTACCAGCGTTTCGAACGCTAGTCTTCCCGCTACCGCCGCCTCGCCCCCACCAGCCCCGCCACCTCATCCAGCATCGCCATATCCACCGGCTGCGACAGGTCCAGCGCCAGCGTGTGCCGGTAGTAGGGGCTCAGGTCCAGCCCAACCCCCAGCCCCAGCACTTCCACATCTCGCAGCGTCGCATGCCGGGCCACCACCGCCTTCAGGTGGTTGTCGAGGTAGCAGGCGTCGTTGGCCTGCCCGGTCGCGGTATCCATGGGACTGCCGTCGGACACCACCACCAGGATGCGGCGGGCCTTGCCGCTGGCGTGCAGGCGCGCGCAGGCCCACTCCACCGCCTCGCCGTCCACGCCTTCGCGGAACAGGTCGGCCTTGAGCAGGGCGGCGATGTCGGTGCGCGCGCGCCGCCAGCTGCGTTGCGCGTCCTTGAACACCATATGGCAAGTCTCGTTGAGCCGGCCGGGGTGCTGCGGGCGGCCGCGCGCAAGCCAGTCGGCACGGGCGCGGCCGCCGTTCCAGGCGTTGGTGGTAAAGCCGAGCACCTCGGTGGCAACGCCGGCCTGGTCGAGCGCGCGGGTGAGCATGTCGATCAGCAGCGTGAGCGGCTCGGCCTGCGCCTTCATCGAGCCTGAGCAGTCGATCAGGAATCCGACCACGCAGTCGGCGTGGGCCTTGTGCGCTTCCAGGCGGAAGAGCCGGCGCTCGGAGGGGGAGCAGACCAGCTGCGCCAGGCGGCGGCCGTCGATGCGGCCGCTTTCCTCGCCGAAGGACCAGCCGTCCACGCGCGGCTGCGACAACGCGGCGCGCAGCCGGCGCGCCAGCCGGGCCATGTTCACGCCCGCGCGCGCGATGCGTGCGTCGAGCCGCGTGCGGTACTCGTCCAGCAAGGCGCGGCGCACCAGCGTGGCGGCGCGCACTTCGCGGTCGTAGCGGGTGGTGAAGACGCGGTAGCCGTCGGTGGCCTCGGCCAGTACGCGGCTGTGGCCGCTGTCGGCCAGCGCAAAGTCTTCCGCAGGCGGTTCGTCGAAATCCAGCCACAGCGCAAACCCGGCGCGCGCGGCCGAGGCTGAGTTGTCGTCGTCTTCGCCGGCAAGCGGGGCTTCCGCACGGATCATCTGCGCCACCGCGCGCGCCAGCGCCAGTGCGTGCGCGGCGTAGGCGGCCTGGTCGTGGCGTTGCGCGCGCAGGCCGGCCAGCGCGGTGCCCAGCACCGGCACGATGGCGGCGCGCGTGGCTTCGATCAGGTCTTCGGTCTCTTCCAGCACCGGCTCCCCCGTCAGGCGCGACCACGACACCTGCGCCACGGTATAGAGCAGGATGCCGAGGTGCCCCTCGGTCAGCCCGGAACGATGGAAGGCCCGCGACCACGCCATGAAGCGGTGGCGCAGGTTGGCCGCCACGCCGGCCATGCCGCGCGGCAGGCGGGTCTCGCAACGCAGCTGCTCCAGCAGTTCGAAGACCAGGCGCTCGACCGGATCGGCCGGGCACAGCTGCCGATGCAGCACGGCGTCGGAATGCGCCTGGCGCAGGGCGGCACCATCGGCCGCGCCGCGCAGGCAGGTGGCCGTGTCGGTCTCCAGGTCCGTGCGCAAGTGCGGCGCATGCTGCGGCACCGGGCGCATCGCGCGCCAGAGCTGGCCGTCGCGGAAATGCAGCGCCGCATCGCCGGTGATCGCGCGCACCGCGGCGCCGGACAGCTCATCCTGCCGCTGGCGCCGGCGCAACTGCTGCGCGACCGTGGCCGCGCTCATCGCGCGGGCTCCGATTCTGCGCTGACGCCGGCGGCTTCACCCGGCAGGTGGCCGAAGCAGCGCTGGTAATACTCGGCCACCACCGGCCGCTCGGCTTCGTCGCACTTGTTCAGGAAGGTCAGGCGGAAGGCGAGCGCGGGGTCGCAGAAGATCTGGCAGTTCTCGGCCCAGCTGATCACCGTGCGCGGCGACATCAGCGCCGACACATCGCCGGCGGCAAACCCGCGGCGCGTGAGCCCGGCCAGCGCCACCATCGCATCGACCAGCGCGCGCCCGGCGTCGTTGTCCAGTTCCGGCACGCGCGCCAGCACGATGCCGGCTTCTTCTTCATGCGGCAGGTAGTCCAGCGTGGCCACCACATTCCAGCGGTCGATCTGCGCGTGGTTGAGCAGCTGGGTGCCGTGGTAGAGGCCGTTGACGTTGCCCAGGCCCGCGGTATTGGATGTCGCAAACAACCGGAACGACGGATGCGGGCGGATCACGCGGTTCTGGTCCAGCAGCGTGAACTTGCCGTCACGCTCCAGGATGCGCTGGATCACGAACATCACATCGGGCCGGCCTGCGTCGTATTCGTCGAAGATCAGCGCCACCGGACGCTGCAGCGCCCACGGCACGATGCCTTCCTGGAATTCGGTGACCTGGCGCCCGTCGCGCACCACGATGGCGTCCTTGCCGACCAGGTCCAGCCGGCTGATATGCCCGTCCAGGTTGACACGCACGCAGGGCCAGTTCAGCCGCGCGGCGACTTGCTCGATATGGGTCGACTTGCCGCTGCCGTGCAGGCCCTGCACCATCACGCGCCGGTCGCGCATGAAGCCGGACAGGATTGCCAGCGTCACCTCGGGCTGGAAGCGGTAGGCCGGATCGATCTCCGGCACGTGGTCGTCGCGCTGGCTGAAGGCCGGCACCATCAGGCCGGAATCGATGCCGAACGTGCTGCGCACCGGAATCATCCGGTCGGGCTTGCCAAACTGGTCTTGCGTCACCTCATGCTCCTTGTTGCTTGCTGCCATGCCATCGGCACTGCGGCAAGCGGAGCAATCCGCGTGACGCCGTGCGCGCTATTCGTCCTCTTCCGCGCCGCCCTGCCAGCTGCCGGCGCTGTCGGCTTCGATAGCCGCCAGCGCGCCCGCCGCACGCTGCAGCGCGGGCAGCAATTGCAGCACCTTGTCGCGCGTCACGCGCATCACCGGAGCCTGCAGCGCCAGCCCCAGGTTGGACTTGCCGCCATCCGCGGCCGGCACCAGCACGCCGATGCAGACCAGCCCCGGCAGGAACTCTTCATCGTCCATCGCGTAGCCGTCGCGCTTCACGCGCTCCAGTTCGGCTTCCAGCTGCGCGTGGTCGGTCAGCGTGTTCTGCGTGTAGCGTTCCAGCTCCACGTTGGCCAGCAGCCGCTGGCGCTGCGCCGGCGCCAGTTGCGCCAGGAACAGCTTGCCCGTGGCCGAACAGTGCGCCGGCACGCGCGAGCCCGGATGCAGGTAGAAGCGCAGCGGCGCCGCCGTTTCCACGCGATCCAGGTACAGCACCTCGCCGCCGGAGAACGCGGTCAGGTTGCAGCTCTCGCCCACCTCTTCCACCAGCCGGCGCAGCACCATGTGGCGCGCACCGTGCGAGGTGCTGTTGAGCAACAGGTTCTCCGCCAGCCGGCGCAGCCGCAGGCCGGTGCCGTATTGCCGCCCGTCGCCGTTGCGCTGGATCAGGCCCGCGGCCTCGAGCTGCTGCAGCATGCGGTGCAGCGTGGGCTTGGGCAGGCCGGTTTCTTCCACCAGCGCCTGCAGGTTGAAGGACTGGTCCTTCTCCGCGATGACTTCGAGCAGGCCGAACAAACGCAGTGCCGGCGTGTCCCCATCCGGCTTGGCGTCACTTTTGGCGAGGCGCATATCGTTCATGCCTGGCTCCATCATAGGTAAGTTTCATTTTCAGAGTCAAATCATATCAATTATCGAAACTTCTGGTTGACCTTCCCCGGCGAACGGCCTACATTCCAGTGAAAGAACAATTTTTCGGAACTTCTGGTTCCAGTTTTTTAAGCGATCACCGGAGACAAGTCGACATGTACGGATAGGCCATCCCTGCCCGGGATTGCAAATACTGAACGACCACGGCCCCAGGCTGGCAATTACTGCCCTGCCACCTATACCAAGAGAAGCCGTGGCGCCTGCCTTAAACGCTGTACTGGCTGCAACGCAGTACCGACAGCAAGCGCAGCACAGGAGACACAACATGATCCAACAACCAGAGTCCGGCAACGGGCTATCCCACGGCCTGAAGCAACGCCACATGACCATGATCGCCCTGGGTGGCGTGATCGGCGCAGGCCTCTTTGTCGGCAGCGGCGTCGTCATCAAATCCGCCGGCCCGGCCGCGGTCCTTTCCTTCCTGATCACCGGGCTGCTGGTGGTGCTGGTGATGCGCATGCTGGGCGAGATGGCCTGCGCCATGCCCGGCAGCGGCGGTTTCTATGAGTATGCACGCGAAGCCTGGCGCGACCGCCCGGCAGTGGGCAACCTGGCCGGCTTCCTGACCGGCTGGATGTACTGGTATTTCTGGGTCATCGTGGTGGCGCTGGAAGCCGTGGCCGGTGCCGACCTGGTGCGCTACTGGCTGCCCGACGTGCCCAACTGGATCATCAGCCTGGTGCTGCTGGTGATGCTGACGCTGACCAACCTGGTATCGGTCAAGTCCTTCGGCGAGTTCGAGTTCTGGTTCGCATCGATCAAGGTGGCCGCGATCATAGTGTTCCTGTTCATCGCCGGCGTCTATGTGCTGGGCCTGGCCCCCGGGTCCCATGGCATGGAGGTGGCCAACCTGACCGCCAACGGCGGCTTCATGCCGCACGGCATTGTCCCGGTGCTGACCGGCGCGGTAGCCGCCACCGGCTTCTACTTCGGCGCCGAGATCGTCACCATCGCCGCTGCCGAGACCGCCGAGCCGCAGAAGGCGGTGGCCAAGGCCACCAGCTCGGTGATCACGCGCGTGCTGGTGTTCTATGTGGGTTCAATCCTGCTGGTAGTCTGCCTGGTGCCGTGGAACTCCACCAGCATCGCCACGCCGTACGTCAGCGCGCTGAACGTGATGGGCGTGCCGGCGGCCGCGCAGATCATGAACGCGATCGTGCTGACCGCGGTGCTGTCGGCGCTCAACTCGGGCCTGTATGCCTCGTCGCGCATGCTGTTCGCGCTGACCCGCCGTGGCGACGCCCCCAAGTCGCTGGCCCGCGTGAGCCGCAACGGCGTGCCGGTGCGCGCCATCCTGGTGGCAACCCTGTTCGGCTACGGTGCGGTGGTGATGTCCTATGTCTCGCCGGATACGGTCTTTGCCTTCCTGGTGAATTCGTACGGTACGGTGGCGATCTTCGTCTACATCCTGATCGCGATCTCGCAGCTGCGCCTGCGTTCCCGCCTGGAGCGCGAAGCGCCGGGCCAGCTGCGCGTGCGCATGTGGTGCTACCCGTACCTCACCTACGTGGCGATCGTCGGCATGATCGGCATCGTGGTGGCGATGGCTTTCATCCCCGACCAGCGCACGCCGCTTGCGCTGGGTGTGGTGAGCCTGGGCATCCTGCTGGTGGCCTACGCCGCGCGGCAACTGTTTCGAGGTAGCGCGGATCCGGTAGTGCCGCTGGCGGAGATGCCACGCCCGGACCTGCACGAGTATTGATGACTGACCATGACTGACGTGGCGCGCCGGTGCAGTATGCTGGCGCGCTTCGCCGTCAAGGCAACGCCCCCTGCCCCATGAGCCTGAAGTCTCCCACCACCCTCTGGTCCCAGCTGTTCCAGCAGCATACCCACTCGGGTCTGAGCCTGCAGGGCAAGATCCGCCAGATGCTGGTCTCGGCCATCCTTGACGAGCAGTTGCCGCAGGGCGAGCCGCTGCCCAGCAGCCGCGAGCTGTCGGCGCAGCTGCGCGTGGCGCGCAATACGGTGGTGCTGGCCTACCAGCAGCTGGTCGATGAAGGCTACCTGGTGGCGCGCGAGCGCAGCGGCTACTTCGTCAACCCGGAGATCCTGGGCACGCGCGTGAGCGGCGTGGCCTCGCTGCGCGGCGAGGCGGTGCCCGCCCGCTCGGGCGAGCCGGACTGGGAGCGGCGCTTTGTGTTCCGCCCCACGCAGCAGCGCAATATCGTCAAGCGCGCCAACTGGCGCGACTATCCCTACCCCTTCATCTACGGCCAGTACGACCCGGTGCTGTTCCCCACCGCGGACTGGCGCGAATGCTGCCTGAAGGCGCTCAGCGTGCTCGACATCCACGACTGGGCCCAGGACATGATCCTGCGCGACGACGAATCCCTGGTGCAGCAGATCCGCACCCGCGTGCTGCCGCGCCGCGGCGTGTGGGCCGGCGCCGACGAGATCGTGGTGACCGTGGGCGCGCAACAGGCGCTGTACCTGCTGGCCGACCTGCTGGTCAGCCCCGACACGCCGGTGGGCATCGAGGATCCCGGCTATCCTGACGCACGCAATATCTTTGGCTCGCACACCTCCCACCTGGTGCCGCTACCGGTCGACGGCGACGGCCTGACCCTGTCTGACGCACAGCGCGCCTGCGACTACGTCTACGTGACCCCGGGCCACCAGTGCCCCACCACCGTCACCATGCCGCTGGCGCGCCGCCAGGCCCTGCTGCGCCAGGCCGAGGAAGCTGACTTCGTGCTGATCGAGGACGACTACGAAAGCGAAAGCCGCTTCGAAGGCGACCCCACCCCCACGCTCAAAAGCCTGGACCGCAGCAACCGCGTGATCTATGTCGGCAGCCTGTCCAAGAGCCTGGCGCCGGGGCTGCGCATCGGCTATATCGTCGGGCCGGCGACACTGATCGCCGAGCTGCGCGGCGCGCGGCGGCTGATGCTGCGGCACCCGTCGGCCTATATCCAGCGCGCGTTCTCGCTGTTCCTGTCGCTGGGCCACTATGACGCGCACCTGCGCCGGCTGGCGGCCGCGCACCGCGAGCGCGCCGAAGCGGTGCTGGCGGCGCTGGCCACGCATATGCCTGACTTCCGCGCGGTGCCGATCGCCGGCGGCGCCTCATGCTGGATCGAGGGGCCACCATGGCTCGATGCCGATGCGCTGGCGCGGCTGGCCGAGCTGCAGGGCGTGCTGATCGAGCCCGGCAGCGTCTTCTTCATGGCCGAGCCCGCGCCGCGCAACGGCTTCCGGCTGGGCTACTCGTCGATCTCGCTGGACCGCATCGAGCCCGGCATCCGCGTGCTGGCGGGCGTGGCGCGTGAGCTGCAGGCCACCGCCAGCGGCACCACAACCATCGCCGCCGTCACTTCCCGGGTCCGTCCCGCGGCCTGAGCCGGCCCGCGGCGGTGTCTCCCGCCGCTGGCCCAAGCGATTGTCCCGAACTGGCGCTACAGCGCCGCGCGTGGCTTCCCTATCCTCGAGTCATGGCCAGTTCCCCACGGACCGGCAGACAACACTCAGGAGACCAACCCATGTCCAAGGACAACACCGCCACCGGCATCGAACTGCTGCAGGCCTTCAACGACGCTTGGAACCGCCACGACATCGAGGCCCTGATGCGCTTCATGGCCGATGACTGTGCCTTCCACGGCGTGGCCGGGCCCGACCTGCTGGGCCGCAGCTTTATCGGCCGCGAGGCAGTGCGCGAAGGCTTCCAGCTGGCCTGGCAGACCTTCCCCGACGCGCAGTGGGTCGATGGCGACCACTTTGTCGTGGGCGACCGCGGCGTGAGCGAATCCACCTTCCGCGGCACCCGTGCCGACGGCGCCCGGATCGAGGCGCGCATGGTGGACGTGTTCACCTTCCGCGACGGCAAGATCGCGGTCAAGAACGCGTACCGCAAGGATCGCCCGCCCGTCGTAGCGCCCGCAGCCTGACCGAGGAGACGCGCCATGCAAGCCGTAGCCCCCCGCAGCAGCCTCCTTGCCGGTGAGCAGTCCACCGCGCCCACCCGGCCGTACGACCCCGCCTACGATCCCCTGCACACCCCCACCCCCGGTCACGGCCGCGAATACGCGCCCACCTACTGGATCGGCACCGCGGGCGAACCGCCTGCCGACGACGGCCCGATCACGCATGACATCGACGTCGATGTGGCCATCATCGGCTCGGGCTTCACCGGCCTGACCTGCGCCATCTTCCTGGCACAGGAATATGGCATCAAGGCCACCGTGCTCGAAGCCAACCGCGTCAGCTGGGGCTGCAGCACACGCAACGGCGGCCAGGCGCAATGCGCGTCCGGGCGGCTCAAGCGCTCGCAGTGGATCCAGCGCTACGGCCTGGACACCGCGCTGCGCCTACATGAAGAAATCTGCGACGGTATGGAGACCTTCAAGGGCCTGATCCAGGACATCAACTGCGACCCGCAGCCTGGCGGCCACCTGTATATCGCGCACCGCGCCAAGGTGATGCCGGCGCTGGAGAAGGAAGCCAAGCTCCTGCGCGAAGTCTTCAAGTACGACGCACGGATCATGGACGCCGACACCGTGCGGCGCGAGTATGTCGACGACAAGGAAGCCGCGGGCGCCATGCATGAGCCCGAAGGCATCGGCATCCACGCCGGCAAGCTCGCCTTCGGCTACCTGCGCCGCGCGCGCGAGCTGGGCGCCAAGGTGCATCCGTCCAGCCCGGTGACCGGCTGGGAAACGCGCAACGGCGTGCACTACCTGCGCACCCCCGGCGGCATCGTGCGCGCTCGCGCCGTGGGCGTGGCCACCGGCGGCTATACCTCGCAAACGCTGCACCGCGAGCTGAAGAACCGGCTGTTCCCGATCCTGTCGAACTCCATCGTCACGCGCCCGCTCACGGCCAGCGAACTGGCCGCGTGCAACTTCCGCACCACGCAGGTCATCACTGACACCCGCATCCTGCGCCACTACTACCGCCTGATGCCGGACGGCCGCCTGCAGATCGGCAGCCGCAGCGCCATCACCGGCAACGACGCGCCGCAGGAGCAGTACAAGCAAAAGCTGATCGGCGACATGCACCGCAAGTTCCCTGCGCTGCAGGGGATCCAGGTCGATTACTCATGGTGGGGCTGGGTCGATGTCAGCCACGACATGATGCCGCGCATCACCCAGCCGGATCCGGCCCAGTCGATCTACTACGCCATGGGCTACGGCGGCAATGGCGTGATGTACTCCGCGCAGGCTGGCAAGCGGCTGGCGGCGTTGATTGCTGGTAAGGCGTCGGCGCTACCGGAGTTGCCGATCTTTCGCTCGCCGCTACCGTTCCCGAATGTGCGGGAGATGGTGGAGTCGCAGATGTTTGCGCCGTTCCGAAGGATGGGGCAGCGGGTGCTTTACCACTGGTATCACTTGAAGGATGACGTGCTTTGAGGAATGTGGTCGGGCGGCTGCATCGAGGACGCCGGCAACGCGATAGCAGGCCTTCGCGCACTGCCGGTTTGCTCCCCTCTCCCATAAATGGGAGAGGGGAGCAAACCGGCAGCGCCTCCCATCCTTGTCGGACCCCCACCGACACCCAAACCGGACCCCGCCGCCTCCACAGCCAGCACAGCGCCGCAGTATGATTCCCAAGTCTCCCGCCCCGGGAGCATCGCGGCCGCCCGCTGGCCGCAGTGCATCAGGAGGCACGCTTGGACCCAGCCCGGCCCCCGCAGGCTGAACCCGCCCCCGCCGGCGACCTGATCGTCGCCCGCCCGGAGGGCCTGTATTGCCCACCGGGCGACTTTTATATCGATCCCTGGCGCCCGGTCGAGCGCGCCGTCATCACCCATGCCCACTCTGACCACGCCCGTTTCGGCCACGCCCATTACCTGTGTGCGGAACCCGGCCGCGGCGTATTGCTGGCGCGCCTGCCCGGCATCGACCTCAATACCCTGCCCTACGGCAAGCGCATCCGCCACCACGGCGTCACGCTGAGCCTGCATCCGGCCGGCCATGTGCTGGGCTCGGCCCAGTTGCGCGTGGAATACGGCGGGCAGGTCTGGGTCGCCTCCGGCGACTACAAGCTCGAAGCCGACGGCACCTGCGACCCGTTCGAGCCGGTGCCGTGCGATACCTTCATCACCGAAAGCACCTTCGGCCTGCCGATCTACCGTTGGCCGCCGCAGGCCGCGCTGATGGCGGAGATCTTCCACTGGTGGCAAACCAACGCGCAGGCCGGCCGCGCCAGCATCGTCTACGCCTACACCTTCGGCAAGGCCCAGCGCATCCTGCACGGCCTGCTGCGCCATGCCGGCGCCGACGGCATGCCGGGCCCGGTGATCGTGCACGGCGCGCTGACCACGCTCAATGCGGCCTATGCCGAAGCCGGCGTGGCGCTGCCGCCGATGGCACTGGCTTCAGATTTGCCGCCGCGGAGCCCGCTGCTGCACCAGGCGCTGGTGGTGGCGCCGCCTTCGGCGCAGCGCTCACCATGGCTGCGGCGCTTTGGCGATGCGTCCGACGCCTTTGCCAGCGGCTGGATGCAGTTGCGCGGCACGCGCCGGCGCCGCGGTGTCGATCGCGGCTTTGCGCTGTCCGATCACGCGGACTGGCCGGGACTGCTCAGCGCCATCGAGGGAACTGGAGCCGGGCGCATCATCGTGACCCACGGCAATGTGCCGGTGATGGTGCGCTACCTGAACGAACGCGGCTGGCAGGCACAGGCGTTCGAGACCGAATACGGCGACGACGACGAATCCGCGCGCAACGAAGCGCAGTCGGCGGACACCGAAGAGAAGCCAGACGCCGGCAACGAAGAGCCCGCGCCATGAAAGCCTTCGCCGACCTCTACGCCGCGCTCGACGGCACCACCTCGACCAAGGCCCGCCTCGCCGCGCTGATCGACTACCTGCGCGTGGCGCCGCCGGAAGACGCCGCCTGGGCGGTCTATTTCCTCGCCGGCGGCAAGCCGCGCCAGATCGTGCCGGTCTCGCTGCTGCGCGAACTGGCGCGCCAAGCCGCCGAGCTGCCCGACTGGCTGTTCGAGGAAAGCTACCAGGCCGTCGGCGATCTCGCCGAGACCATCGCCCTGCTGCTGCCCGAGCCAATGGACGCCGACCACGCCGGCCTGGCCGAATGGGTCGAACAGCGGCTACTGCCGCTGCGCGGCCTGCCGCCCGAAGCGCTGATGCCGCGTCTCGATGCGCTGTGGCGGCCGCTCG
This sequence comes from Cupriavidus sp. FW305-F7, assembly GCF_058782875.1. NCBI lineage: Bacteria > Pseudomonadati > Pseudomonadota > Betaproteobacteria > Burkholderiales > Burkholderiaceae > Cupriavidus > Cupriavidus sp. FW305-F7. The sequence continues at coordinate 32,816 of NZ_JBYSYC010000064.1, forward strand.
ACGCGCACGGCCGGCTGGTCCTGTTCAAGCTGATCACCGGCGCCTTCCGCGTGGGCGTATCGCGGCTGCTAGTGACGCGCGCGCTCGGTGAAGTGGCCGGTATCGACCCCAAGCGCGTGGCCGAGCGCATGGTCGGCTACACCGACCTGTCCGCGCGTCCCGATGCCGCGCACTTCCTGGCACTGATCGCACCGGAAGGCGACGACCACCGCGAACTGCGCGGGGGCGGCCAGCCCTACCCATTCTTCCTCGCGCATCCGCTGCAGGCGCCGCTCGAAGAGTTCGATAGCGTCTTGGGCACCACGGAAAACTGGCTGGTCGAATGGAAATGGGACGGCATCCGCGCACAACTGGTCCGTCGCGGCGGCCAGGCCTGGCTGTGGTCGCGTGGCGAGGAACTGATCACCGAACGCTTTCCGGAAATCCTGGAAGCGGCCGGGCAACTGCCGGACGGCACCGTGCTCGACGGCGAGATCGTGGTCTGGCAACAGGGCCGCGTGCAGCCCTTCGCGCTGCTGCAGCAGCGCATCGGCCGCAAGACGCTGAGCGCGAAGCTGCTGCGCGAGGCGCCTGCCATCCTGATGGCCTATGACCTGCTCGAATGGCACGGCGCTGACTGGCGCACCCGACCAGAGGCCGAGCGTCGCGCGCGACTGGAACAAGTGGTGGCGGACTACGTCCACCCTTCGCTCGAACTCAGCCCGCTGGTGGAGGCTGAGAGCTGGGAACACTTCGCGCGGCTGCGCGATGCCTCACGCGAACTCGGCGTCGAAGGTTTCATGCTGAAGGCCGCCAGCGCGGCCTACGGCGCGGGCCGCACCAAGGACGTAGGCATCTGGTGGAAGTGGAAGATCGACCCCTACTCGGTCGATGCGGTGCTGGTCTACGCGCAGCGCGGGCACGGCCGCCGCGCCAGCCTCTATACCGACTTTACCTTCGCGGTCTGGAACGCCCCGCCCGGCACGCCCGGCCGCGCGCTGGTGCCGTTCGCCAAGGCATATTCCGGCCTGACCGATGAAGAGATGCGCGCGGTCGACGCGATCGTGCGCCGGACCACGGTAGAGAAATTCGGCCCGGTGCGCAGCGTGGAGCCCACGCAGGTATTCGAGCTCGGCTTCGAGGGCATCGCCCGCAGCGGCCGGCACAAGAGCGGCATTGCGGTGCGCTTTCCGCGCATGCTGCGCTGGCGCACCGACAAGCCAATCGAAGAAGCCGATACGCTGGCCACGCTGGAAGCGATGCTGCCGGGCGCCGCCGCGCCGCGGGAGGATGCGGCATGAGTCCGCCGCGCGCCGCGCGCAAGCCGGCGGAAGACACCGCTACCGAACCTCTGGCCGTCGCGCAGGGCCTGTCGGCGCTGTTCGACGCGCGCGGCTGGCAACCATTCGCCTTCCAGCGCGAGGTGTGGACCGCGATCGCGCGCGGCCAGAGCGGGCTGCTGCATGCCACCACCGGTACCGGCAAGACTTATGCGGCATGGCTGGGCGCGCTGATGGCGTTCGGCACGACGCGCGCGGCGCCGTCCCACGACAAACCCGCGCCGCCGCTGACGGTGCTGTGGCTCACGCCGATGCGCGCCCTCGCCGCCGACACCACGCGCGCCTTGCAGGCGCCGCTGGCCGAGCTGGACCTCGACTGGACCGTGGCGCTGCGCACCGGCGATACCGGCAGCGCCGAGCGCGCCGCACAGCAGCGTCGGCTGCCGACCACGCTGGTCACCACGCCCGAAAGCCTGACGCTGATGCTGACACGCGCCGATGCCCAGGAGACCCTGCGGCGCGTGCGCATGGTGGTGGTCGACGAATGGCACGAACTGCTCGGCAACAAGCGCGGCGTGCAGGTGCAGCTGGCGCTGGCGCGGCTGCGGCAGTGGCAGCCGGCGCTGATGGTGTGGGGGCTGTCGGCCACGCTCGGCAACCTGCCGCATGCGGCCGACGTGCTTCTGTCCGGCGTGCCCGAGGAGCAGCGCGTGCTGGTGCACGGGCATACGCCCAAGAAACTGGTGATCGACACGCTGCTGCCCAACAACGCCAGCCGCTTCCCGTTTGCCGGCCACCTGGGCCTGTCGATGCTTCCTCATGTCGTTGAAGAGCTGGCGCACAGCGGCACCACGCTGGTGTTCCTCAACACCCGCTCCCAGGCCGAGCTGTGGTACCAGGCGCTGCTCGACGCGCGCCCGGACTGGGCCGGCGAGATCGCGCTGCACCACGGCTCGCTTGATCGTGGCGTGCGTGAATGGGTCGAACTGAACCTGAAGAACGGGATGTTGCGCGCGGTGGTATGCACCTCCAGCCTCGACCTTGGCGTGGACTTCCTGCCGGTTGAGCGCGTGCTGCAAGTCGGCTCGCCCAAGGGCGTGGCGCGGCTGCTGCAGCGTGCGGGCCGCTCCGGCCACGCGCCGGGCCGCGCTTCGCGCGTGACGGTGGTACCCACGCACAGCCTGGAACTGGTCGAAGCGGTGGCCGCGCGGCATGCGGTACAGGCCGGCCGCATCGAAGCGCGCGAGTCGCCCGACAAGCCGCTCGACGTGCTGGTGCAGCACCTGGTGACGGTGGCGCTCGGCGGCGGCTTCCGCCCGGAAGCGCTGCTGGCCGAGGTGCGCTCGGCGTGGGCCTACCGCAACCTGACTGACGAGGAGTGGCAGTGGTGCCTGGACTTTGTGCGCCAGGGCGGCGCCACGCTGTCGGCCTATCCGGACTTCCGCCGCGCGGTGCCGGACGAGGCAGGCGTCTGGCGCGTGCCGGACGTGGGGCTGGCGCGGCGCCACCGCATGAGCGTGGGCACAATCGTCAGCGACGCCACCATGCAGGTGCGCTACTGGAGCCGCGCGGGCAGCGGCGGCGCCTCGCTCGGCTCGGTCGAGGAAGGCTTTATCGCACGGCTGGCGCCGGGCGACTGCTTCCTGTTCGGCGGGCGCTTGCTGGAACTGGTGCGGGTGCAGGAGATGACCGCCTACGTGCGGCGCGCTACCGGCAAGCGCCCGGTGGTGCCACGCTGGAATGGCGGCAAGATGCCGATGTCGACCGAACTGGCCGAAGCCGTGATTGATACGCTTGAAGCCGCCGCCGCGGGCCGGCTCGATCCGCGCACCACGCCGGAGCTGCCGCTGATCCAGCCGCTGGTGGATCTGCAGGCGCAATGGTCGGCCCTGCCCACCCGCCAGACGTTGCTGGCCGAATCGCTGCACTCGCGTGAGGGCTGGCATCTGTTCCTGTACCCGTTCGCCGGCCGCTCGGTCCATCTGGGGCTGGGCAGCCTGCTGGCGTGGCGGCTGGGGCAGAAGGTACCGGCCACGTTCTCGGTCGCGGTCAACGACTACGGGCTCGAGTTGCTGGCGTCGGCGCCGCTGGACTGGGCCCACTGGCTGCCGCAGGTGCTGGCCGAGGAGCGCCAGCGCGACCTGGCCGCCGACGTACTGGGCAGCCTCAATGCGGGCGAGCTGTCGCTGCGGCGCTTCCGCGAGATCGCGCGCATTGCCGGGCTGATCTTCCAGGGCTATCCCGGCGCACCCAAGAGCGCGCGCCAGTTGCAGGCCTCGTCGAGCCTGTTCTACGAGGTGTTCCGCAAGCACGACCCCCGCAACCTGCTGCTGGGCCAGGCCGAGCGCGAGGTGCTGATGCAGGAGCTGGATGCGCACCGGCTCGCCGATACGCTGGAGCGCCTGTCGGCGCTGAAGCTCGACCTGCATGAACTGAAGCGGCCCACGCCGCTGTCCTTCCCGCTGGTGGTGGAATTTCTGCGCGAGAAGCTGAGCACCGAGAAGCTGGCCGACCGCATCGCCCGCATGCTGGCCGACCTGGAACTGGCGGCAGGTCCGGAGCCAGGCGAAGCGGAAAGCATGCCGGCCGAGGCAGTGGCGCAAGCCGCCAGATTCGGCATGGCCGACCACGCCGGCCCGTCCGGGCGCACGCCGCGCAAGCCGCGCCGCGTGCGCAAGCCTTCGAAGCCGTTGCCGCTGCTATGAAACCGGATGCCCGCACATTGGAAGCGCACGGCGCGTTCGCCGTGACGGCCGTCGGCGAGACGTTGTGGCTGCTGCCCGAGCATGCGATCTGGTGGCCTGCGGCAGGCATGCTGATGGTGGCGGATGTCCATTTCGGCAAGGCCGCGGCGTTCCGTGCGCTGGGGCAGCCGGTGCCGCACGGCACCACCGGCGACAACCTGGCGCTGCTGACACGGCTGACCCGGCAACTGCCAGTGGATGAGCTGGTCTTCCTCGGCGACTTCCTGCACGCGCGTGCCGCCCGTACGCAGGCGGTGCTACGGGCGCTGGACGACTGGCGTCACAGCCTGCTGCCGCAGGTCTGCTGCACGCTGGTGCGCGGCAACCATGATGCGCGCGCCGGCGACCCGCCTGAGTCCCTCGACATCTCCGTGGTGACCGAGCCCGCCGTGGCGGGCCCCTTCGCGCTATGTCATATGCCCGGCGCTTCTGCACAGGGCTATGTACTGGCCGGCCACCTGCATCCGGCCTGCCGCCTGCGCGGCGCTGGCGCAGACAGCCTGCGCCTGCCCTGCTTCCTGTTCGGCCCGCACGGCGCCATTCTGCCCGCCTTTGGTGCCTTCACCGGCCACGCCACCGTTCGGCCGCAACCGGACGAGCACGCCTATGTGGTCGGCGGCGGCCGGGTCTGGCCTGTTGGGCCTGCCAGACGTCCGGCTCAGAACAGCGTATAGCCACCGTCGATCACAAAGGTATCCCCCGTGTGGTATGCGGAAGCCGGGCTCATCAGGTAGACCGCGATGCCGGCGAAGTCGCTGCCCTCGCCCCAGCGGCGCATCGGCACGCGCTTGTGCACCATTTCCTGGAAGACATCGTTGCCCTGGGCCACGCTGGTCATCTCGGTCTTGATCCAGCCCGGCAGGATAGAGTGCGCGCGGATGCCCTTGCGCGCGTACTCCACCGCCAGCCCCCGCATCATCGAGATCACGCCACCCTTGGTGGCAGCATAGTGCTCGGAGCGCGGCGCGCCTTCAATGGCCGCGACCGAGGCCGTGCTGCACAGCACGCCGCCCTCGCCCTGCACCAGCATCTGCCGCACCGCGGCGCGCAGCGTGAAGAAGGCACCGTCCAGGTTGACGCGCATGGTCCTGCGCCAGGCCTCGGTCGGCATCTGGTCGAACGGCCCCTTGTTGCCGCTGCCCACGCCGGCATTGGCAAAGCAGCCATCAATGCGCCCCAGCGCCGCCACCGTGCGCTCCATTGCAGCATCGACCGCCTCCTCGTCGCCGACGTCGCAAAGCTCAGTATGCACCTTGCGCCCATGCTGGGCCAGGCGGTCGGCGGCGGCAGCGTTCTTGGCGGCATTCGTGCCCCAGATCGCGATATCGGCGCCGGCCGCGGCCAGCCCTTCGGCAATGCCCAGGCCGATGCCGCCGTTGCCGCCGGTCACCAGTGCCACTTTGCCGCTCAGGTCGAATGGATGCCTTGTCATGTGATTGTCTCCTTGGGTGGTGGGACATTCTTCACATGGCAAAGCGTTCAAGGCGTCGTCGGAATGGATGAAATCGCCGAGGCAGGTGACGGGCGCCAGGCAGGCCATTGCCACCGGATCGGCGGGACGGCCAGCCGGTGAATGCGCATTTGACGTCCTTATATGAACACCGCCCGGATGCCAAGGTAAATTGAAGGGCTTTGGCTTGTAGGTATGGGTTGCTGTCTTATATCCGACCTTGCTGCAGGAACGTGCCTGCGGGCCTTGATGGAATCAGCCGGGAACGTCCCCATCTCCCACGACGGGCTGTAAGCCGCTTGGATGTCATCGGGTTTGCGTTCCCGCGGTCCGACCTAGTTTGCCATCACACCTTATCTCCTTACCCTGTGCAACCCTGAAGGTATTCGTTTGTCCCCTACTGTGGTCGTGCTTTCGCTACGCAGGCCGTGCGCTGACATAGCCGGGTTCATAGACGCGGCGATGGGCAAGCAATGCCCAGGCGGTGCGCGCCATCTTGTTGGCTAGCGCGACGATGGCAACATTGGTCGGGCGCCTGACCAGCAGGGCCTCAGCCCAGCACGGGCGCCGCTTCGAGCGGGTCAGCACGATGCGTGCGCCATGGATCAGCAGTTTGCGCAAATAGGGATCGCCACGTTTGCTGATATGGCCGAGGTGAACCTTGCCGCCGGTGCCACTCTGGGTTGGTACCAGGCCCAGGCTGGCCGCGAAGGCTCTGCCTGAGCGGTAAGCCTGGGGAGATCCCATGGTGGCAACCAGGGCCGTGGCGGTGATCGGGCCAATTCCCGGAATCGCATCCACACATTGGGCGGCAGGCTCGGTTTTTAGCCATGCAGCGATCTCTTGCTCGGCCGCGAGGATTTCAGCGTCCAACTGCCTGAGTCGCTGTAACTGGCGCGACAACAGTCGCCACAAGGGAGCCGGGATGGTTTGCTCGATCTCGCTCAGTCGGGTGACAAACTGCGCCATGGCAGCCTTGCGACCAAGCACGAAGTGCAGGCCGTATTCGCCCAGCAAGCCGCGAATCTGATTCACTTGCCGCGTGCGGCTGTCGACTAGTTCCGAGCGAATTCGGTGCAATCCAAGTAAGGCTTGCTGTGCCTCAGTCTTTACCGGTATCGGTCGCACCCCAGGTTGCTGCGCGGCTGTCCAGATCGCGCGCGCGTCGGCCGCATCGGTCTTGTTGGTCCGCACGAACGGTCGCACGTACTTTGGGTGGAGCAGGATGGCTTCATGGCCCAGGCTGATAATCTTTCTTGCCCACCAGTGCGCGCCGCCACACGCCTCCAGTACGAACTTGCCGGGGGTGCGATTGCTCAGAAAGGAAATCAGTTGGGTCTTGCTGAGGCGCCGGCTGTGCGTCTCGCCCGTCTCTGGGTCGACCGAGTAGAGTTGGAAGATCGACTTTGCAAGATCCAGCCCATATGTCGTAGCATTCATTTGGGCTTACCTCAAGTGATGGTTCGGATCTTCACTTTGGCACATCGATGCCGTCGGTCAAGCGAGAGCCCCTCATCGTGGAACCCCCGCTAGCGTTACTGACGGGCGGTGTTCATTCCATCTCCCCTGCCTAAAGGCCTGAGCTTTACCCACATCCTATGGACCTGAACTGAAGATGCGGAACATTTCGGTAATCTCGTGGAGGACGAAGAAGCCTCGCCAG